>JAIKXO010000178.1 GCA_024684065.1 Lachnospiraceae bacterium | reverse complement strand
TTCGAGGATTATGTACAGCCGAACCTGGTGGTGGAGAGCGGTGAATTTGATGCGAACTACTTCCAGCACATACCTTATCTTGATGATTTCAATGAAGAGCACGACACACATCTTGTCAATGCGGGCGGTATCCACTATGAACCCTTTGGAATCTATCCGGGCAAGAAAGCCTCTCTTGACGAACTGGAGGATGGAGACACGATCGCCGTTCCGAATGACACAACAAATGAGGCAAGAGCACTGCTCCTTCTTCAGGATAACGGTGTGATCACCCTAAAGGACGGGGCAGGTCTTACGGCTACGGTTTTGGATATAGTCGACAATCCGAAGAACATTAATATTGAAGAGCTGGAAGCGGCTCAGGTTCCGAGGGTCAAGGATGAGGTTGAATTTATCGTATTAAACGGAAATTATGCCCTGGAAGCGGGATTCTCCGTCGGCAGGGATTCGGTTGCGCATGAAACCTCGGATTCCGAAGCGGCAAAGACCTATGTCAATATCATTGCGGTAAAGGAAGGCAATGAAAATGATGCGGGGATCAAAGCCCTGGTTGAAGCTCTTAAATCCGATGAGATAAAGAAGTTTATCGATGATACTTATGACGGGGCAGTCATTCCGTTTGAAGACTGAGCTTACCTGAATTTTCAGACATACCCCTGCCGGCTTTTATTAGGGCATGGGGTACGGATCACAAGACAGGTCATAAGGGGATCGCGATCAGGCAGATTGCGGTCTCCCTTGTTGACGTTTTGGCGCATACCCGACCTGTGGGAATTGCGTTACATGAAAACAGATCGGAGGATCACAAAACATGCAGGCAGAGGTTCTGCGGGAGTATTATCCGCTCTTTAAAGAGGCGGCTTTCCTGACGGTAAAGTTAGGTGTTATCGGGATCATAGCGGCATTCGTTATCGGAATAGCATGTGCCGTGATCCTGTTTTTCAGAATACCTGTTTTAAGGCGCATTGTCTCCGCCTATATAGAGATCAGCAGGAATACGCCGCTTCTTGTACAGCTGTTCTTTATATATTACGGGCTTCCTAAGATCGGCGTTCCTACAGACCCATACCTTTGCGGGATCGCGGGGCTCGCTTTTTTAGGAGGCGGTTATATGGCCGAGGCTTTCAGGAGCGGTTTTGAAGCAGTTCCTCATATTCAGTCGGAGAGCGCCGAGAGCCTTGGAATGAGCCACAGACAGGTCATGCAATACGTAGTATTTCCACAGGCTCTTTCCATGAGCGTTCCGGCGCTTGTTGCCAATGTCGTTTTTCTCCTGAAGGAGACCAGCGTGTTTTCTGCAGTAAGCATCATGGATCTGATGTTTACCGCAAAGGATCTGATCGGGATGCATTATAACACTACGGAGAGTCTGTTCCTGCTCGTAGTGTTCTATCTGATCATATTGCTTCCTGTCTCGATAGCGGGAAGCCTTCTGGAAAGGAGGCTGCGTTATGCCGGATTTGGGGCTTGAGGTGTTATTGAAGGGAAGCAATTTTACGCGTTTGCTTATGGGGCTTTGGACTGCGTTGCGCATAAGTCTTATCTCGGTGGTGCTCAGCATACCGCTCGGGATCCTCATGGGGATGCTCATGACAAAAAAGAATCCTGTTTTGCAGATCATCCTTCGCGTCTATCTGGATTTTATCCGAATAATGCCGCAGCTTGTCCTTTTGTTTATAGTTTTTTTCGGAACCACATCCACATTTGGCTGGAATCTTTCGGGAGAGCTGTCCTCCATCATCGTTTTTACCCTTTGGGGAACCGCGGAGATGGGAGATCTTGTAAGAGGGGCGCTTATATCCATCCCGAGGCACCAGTATGAAAGCAGCGAAGCTCTGGGACTTACCGGGGGGCAGACTTTTCTTTACGTTATCCTTCCCCAGACGGTGCGCCGGCTGATCCCGCTGTCGATAAATCTGATCACACGTATGATAAAAACCACGTCGTTAGTACTTATGATCGGGGTGGTGGAGGTCCTTAAGGTCTCACAGCAGATCATTGAAGCAAACAGGATGAGCAGCCCGAACGCGGCCTTTGGCGTATATCTGACGGTCTTTATCCTGTACTTTCTTGCGTGCTGGCCGATCAGCCTGTTAGCGCGATTCCTGGAGGTTAAGTGGCAATGAACAGAGAGTTGCTTATAGTAAACGGATTGACAAAGAAATTTGATGATACGACTGTTCTTGACGGCATCAGTTTTTCAATAAGAAAGGGCGAGGTGGTCGTTCTTGTAGGCTCAAGCGGATGCGGAAAGAGCACGTTACTTCGATGCCTTAACGGCATTGAGGATATTCAGGGAGGAAGCATTCTCTTAGACGGGGAAGCCGTACGTTTCGGTTCAAAGGAGCTTACCGCGATGCGTCAGAAGATAGGGATGGTCTTTCAGAGCTATGAACTGTTTCCTCACCTGAATGTGCTCGGAAATATCACTTTGGCGCCGATGAAGGTTCAGAAACGTGAGAAAGGCGAGGTTGAGAGCGAAGCAAAGGCGCTGCTTGAACGTGTGGGCCTTTCCGACAAGGCAGACAGCCTGCCCAGGGAGCTTTCAGGCGGCCAGAAGCAGAGGGTAGCCATAGTCAGGGCTCTTATCATGCATCCCGAGGTCATTCTTTTTGATGAGGTAACCGCTGCCCTTGATCCGGAGATGGTGAGGGAGGTGCTGGATGTAATAATGGATCTTGCAAAGCAGGGACGTACGATGCTCATCGTCACTCATGAGATGGCCTTTGCCCGGGCGATCGCGGACCGGGTGCTCTTCCTTGACGAGGGACATATAGTGGAGGACAAGGATCCGGAGACGTTCTTTGACAATCCTTCGACACAACGGGCCAGGAAATTCCTGGGTACCTTTACATTCGACAGGGCCCGCGGAGCCGGAACCATCGAACCTGCGGATAAGGAAGAATAAAGATTGAATAAGATATAAAAATCAACTATAATGTTTCACGTATTTATGTGTCAGGTGTCGCGTCTTAAGTTAATTTCGCGAAGCTGTTTTTTCCACAGGAGGATGGTATAGTTGAGAATTATCGGGAAAATGAAGCTTTTACTGCCTGTCATGACATTAGTTCTGATGATGCTCTGTGTATTTGCGGGCTGCAGGGCAAATGAGGATACAGACAGTGCGGCTGATACCAAAGCAGGAGAGGAGATTACCAGTTTTTCACAGCTGGAAGACAAAAGAATCGGCGTAATGACCGGAGCCATTCAGGAACAGCAGGTTAAAGAGCGCTTCCCGGACGCCGAGATTTTTTATTTTAACAGTGATACTGACTCGCTGAACGCGCTTCGGGCGGGAAAGATCGATGCGTTTGCCACTGCGGAGCCGCTCCTTCGATACATGATGACGGAAAATCCTGATGTGACTTATCTGGAAGAATTTCTCAGCGGCGGCATGGAGGTTGGCGCAGTCTTTCCGAAGAATGACAGGGGGCAGTTTCTTTGTGACCAGTTCAGCGAATTCATACGGGATATACGTAAAAACGGTGTCTATGATGATATCCAGAACACATGGTTCGGGATGGATGAGGATAAAAGAAAGGTTGATGACTTATACAATTTAAAGGCGACAAACGGGACACTTACGATGGCCGCGGACACCTCTTTTGTTCCGTTTGCCTATATCAAGGATTATAAACCGGTAGGGATCGAAATCGATACCGCCGTCCGTTTCTGTAAGGAATACGGATATGGTCTCGAACTGGTTTCCATGGATTTCAGCGGGATAATTCCGTCCGTCGTCACGGGAAAGGTCGATTTTGCCTCCAGCGCGATCGCATATACCCCTGAAAGGGCGGAAAGCGTTCTGTTTTCCGAGCCCACCTATGTAAGCCATTCGGTCATTGCTGTATTAAAGGATACTTCAGGCCCGGAGGCCGGATTTTTCACATCTGTCTCCGAAAGCTTTCAGAGAACCTTTGTTAAAGAGGAACGATGGATGCTCTTTTTGGAAGGCATCATAACCACGCTCCTTATTACGGTTTTCTCGATCTTTTTCGGAACGGTGTTAGGATTTTCGGTATTCATGCTCTGCAGGAAAGGCAATTACTGGGCGAATGCCATAACCCGGTTCTGTATCTGGCTCGTACAGGGGATGCCGGTGGTCGTACTTTTAATGATCCTGTATTATATTATCTTCGGGGCAACTGACATTTCCGGCACGGTTGTTTCGGTAGTTGGCTTTACCCTGGTATTCGGGGCGGGGGTATACGGGATGATAAAGGCCGGCGTCGGAGCCGTTGACCGGGGACAGCTTGAAGCGGCTTATACCCTGGGATATACTGACAGGTATGCATTTTTTAAGATAATCCTTCCTCAGGCTCTGCCGCATTTCATGCCTGCCTATAAGGGCGAGATAACCTCGATCATCAAGGCTACGGCCGTTGTCGGATATATTGCGGTGCAGGATCTTACCAAAATGGGGGATATCATAAGGAGCCGGACTTATGAGGCATTTTTCCCGCTCATTTCCGTGGCTGTCATTTATTTCCTTCTGGCAGCTCTTCTCACATTCTTCGTTAACCGCATCGAACTGCGCATTGATCCGAGGTTACGGAACCCGGAGACCATCCGGAAGGAGGTGGAGGGATGATGATAGAGCTTAAGCATCTGGAAAAGAAATATGAAAACGTAACGCCTCTTAAGGACGTAAATACAGTTATAAACAACGGGGACGTGATATCCGTGATCGGCCCCTCAGGGACAGGGAAGTCAACGCTGCTTCGCTGTATAAACATGCTTGAGCGTCCGACGGGCGGACAGATCCTGTTAGACGGCACGGACATCACCGCGCAGGGGTACGATCTGTCTCAGGCCAGGAGGAGGATGGGTATGGTGTTCCAGTCCTTCAACCTGTTCGGACATCTGACGGTTATCGAAAATCTGATGCTCGCCCCCATGGATATTCTGAAAAAATCAAAGAGGGAAGCCTATGAGACCGGAGTGAAGCTTTTAAAGCGGGTCGGTCTTTCAGGGCGTGAATATCAATATCCCGACCAGCTGTCCGGCGGGCAGAAACAGCGTGTAGCCATAGCGCGTACACTGGCGATGGATCCGGACGTGATAATGCTCGACGAGCCTACGAGCGCTCTTGATCCTACAATGGTCGGCGAGGTGCAGACTGTCATCCGGGATCTTTCACAGACCGGAAAGACAATGATGATAGTGACACATGAAATGAGTTTTGCCAGGGCGATCTGCAACCGGGTATTCTACATGGATCAGGGAGGAATATATGAAGACGGCTCACCCGAACAGGTGTTCGACAATCCTGAGAAGGAGCTTACCAGGCGTTTCATACGGGGGCTGAAAGTCCTTGAGCTTAAGATCGATGGTGTAGATCATGATTTTCCCCATATGTCTTCCGAAATCAGCACGTACTGTCTGCAAAACGATATACCGGTCAGCCTTAAAAACCGTATACAGCTTATCTTTGAGGAGCTTGTACAGCAGATCCTCATGCCCGTACTGGACAAACCACATATAAGGATGACCGTGGAATATTCAGAAGCAGAGGGATTGGTTAAGCTGATGTTCCTTTATAACGGAGCGCATTTTGATCCGGCTGACACAGAAAACGATCTGTCATATATCTTATTGAAAAGCATGGCCTCCGAATTTATCCATGAGGCCTGTGATGAGGATCCGTATACAAACAGCTTCAGCTGTACGGTCGTATAGAAATGCTTAAAAACCGGAAGGGGTATTCTGCCCTTTTTTGGATGCACGGAAGGTATAGTTTCACAGTAAGCGTTTACTGAAAAGGAGGAAGGGTTTAAGTTGGAACAGATTGACTATTCAAAGATCAGATTTTACGGACGGGGGACCAGGTTGTTTGAGGATGGCCGGATCCCTCTTTTTACAAGCGGAAGCGGCTTTGCCCTGAGAACCGATTCACCCGAGGTCACTATGACGTATACAGCGGATTTTGTGGCTTATGAGCCCTGGTTTGCCATCTGGATCGACGGGGTGCTTGTGGCAAGACAGGCCGCACAACGGGGAAGGCATGAAATCTGCCTTTACCGGAATTTCTTTAGCACGGGTGAAGTGCGTACGATCCGCGTAACCAAGGAAACCCAGGCCTTTCATGAGGATCCGTCCTCTTCCTTTATCATCGATTCGATCGATATAGCCGGAAGGGATGCAAAGCTTTATGATCTGCCCGGACCGCGTTATTATTTTGAAGTTATCGGTGATTCCATCACCTCGGGGGAGGGGACTTATGGCAGAAAGAAAGCCATGGAATGGATCCCTGCGTACTTTTCCTACGAACGGACTTATGAAAAGAGGCTGGAGGATCTGATGGATGCGGATATCTCAACACTTTCCGTTTCCGGCTGGGGGGTTGTCTGCAGTTATGAGAATAACCCTGACGGTACTTTGCCGGGAATCTACGAAAAGGTTTGCGGTACTGCTCTCGGAAAGATAAATACGCACTACGGAGCTGATGATCCCTATGATTTTTCAAGAAAAAACGACGCCGTAATCATAAGCCTCGGAACAAATGACGCCGGGAGCTTTGAAAAACCTGCCTTCGTGACAAAAGACGGACGGTCATTCCAAAACAGACTTAATGAAGACGGAAGTCCTAATAAAGAGGATGTTGAGCGTTTTACGCAGGGAGCGGTTGATTTTTTAAAGACCGTACATGAGCACAATCCTGACGCCTTTCTTCTGTGGGTATACGGCCAGGTAGGAGATCTGCTGGCTTTAGCTCTTGAGAAAGCGGTCAGTCAGTTCACGGAAGAAACCGGATACCGGCGTGCGGCCTTTCTTAAGCTTTTGCAGATGACGGAAGAAACCGAAGGCTCAAGGGAGCATCCCGGCGCTGCTTCGCAGACGGAATGTGCCAGACGGATCGCGGAATTCCTTGGCGGGAAGCTTTCAGAGGATCCGGATAAACGTCAGACGGATCACTGATGATACCGTGCGGATACGGACTGTGTGATCCGAAAATATAACGGGGGGACACATTAGATGAAAAAAAACATTATTATTTTTGCGTTCGGTATAATTTCTGTGTCATTTGTCACAGGCTGTCAGGGGATCAATATATCGATGCACTCAGATAACCCGGGGATCTATGTTCATTCGCCGAAAGTCTCTGATCACGAAGCTGTTGCAGAGGAAGATGACAGAGAAGACACGAAAGACACAGAAGATAAAGAGGAACCGTCAGGGGAAGAGATAACGGAGCCGGTCAGTTATCAGGATCTGATGGGTGCAAACAGCCTTGACAGTATCTTTTCAAGACATGGCAGCATTTCCGTGACGGCTACAGTAGCGGAGGATGAAAATGCCGGACCGAAATCAGTAGCATACGGGTGTAACGGCTTCAGGGCATATATCGGGCCGGATTTTACATATTATTCTATAGATTACAGGGGTTTCGGCCTGGGTTATGATTTCAGGGATGTTCTTTATAAAGAGGCTTCGGAGGGTGCCTGGCGTTCCCGCAATGAAAACGGGGAAGAAGTTACTTATATGGATTATTATGCCGTAAGTGATGAGGAGAAATCCGAATATCTTCCCGATCGCAACGAATATAGCGTCCTTACGGATTATTCGGAAATGGGGGAGAAGATCGTCTCTGAATATGACAATGAAGACGGTACGCTTACCGTTGTGACCGAGGCCGGCACAGGGATATATCTCGATGAAGGAAGCATGCCGGAAGGATGGAAGGACAGAACGATGGAAACCCGGTATACTGTGGATGCAGAAACCTTTGAAGTGACCGGGATCACTGTGACTGTGCTTTGCGATGGCGAAAAAGAGGACTATATGGATCAGAAAGTGTCTTATGATGAAGAGGAGCCTGAGGACTCGATATCGTTACGTGCTTTTAACACGGAGATGAGGACAAAGGAACCGGAAACTCCGGGGATACTTGCGGTGATATATGATCCGGGGACACAGGAAGAGCAGATTTTTACAAAGACAGTGGATACTTCCGTAAAATTGTCGGTATATGTCCGGGAGGGCTACAGTATTACCGAAGCCCCTCAGGGTACGATACTTCCCGGTGACGGTGCCCAAAATGCGGATATAATACTTTATGCCGTAAGAGACTGAAGCTACAGGCACCATATCTTGTATAAAACAGATGACAAAATACAAATTATAGGCTATAATACTTCATTAAGTGTAAATAATTCAGGGAAGGCCCTAAGCGCACGATTTACTGCGTAAATCGGCGCAAATCGGTGCAGTGCAGTAAGGAAATGATTCGGTCTGTAAACAGACCGAATCGGCACAAACTAAAGTTTGTGCCAAAGCACACGATTTGTTTCACAAATCGGTGCAGTAAGGAGCAGATATACGATGAGGTATCATAATATTACAAAGGATGACATGCTTAACGGCGACGGTCTCAGGGTGGTACTGTGGGTATCGGGCTGCAGCCACTGCTGTGAAGGATGCCAGAACCCTTTAACGTGGGATGTGAACGGAGGTCTTTTGTTCGACGACGCCGCAAAGCAGGAGATCTTTGACCAGCTCGACAGGAGCTATATTTCGGGTATAACCTTTTCGGGAGGGGATCCTCTGCATCCCTCGAATGCTTTGGAGGTAAGACAGCTTGCAAAGGAGATAAAGGAAAAGTACCCGGATAAGACCATATGGCTGTATACGGGTTCTGTCTGGGAGGATATCGCAAGAAGCCAGATCATGCAATATGTCGATGTCCTTGTGGACGGTGAGTTTGTAAAAGACCAGTTTGATCCCAAGCTGCACTGGAAGGGATCCGCTAACCAGAGGGTCATAGATGTAAAGAAGACGCTTAACAGCGATGATATACTAAGGCCGGTGATCTTTGCCTTATAAAGGGTGTGACAGGCAGAGCCGAAATGCGATTTCATTACGTGAAAGCTGTAAACAGATTTCACGCAACCGCTTACACATCTTTAAACGAAGATCACTGTTTGGTTTTAACAAAGGAGGAGTATGAAAAAGATAGCGCGTTTTTATAAGGTTTCTTTTAAGCAGTTTGAAAAGGACTGGATGGATTCATTTGCGTCTTCAAGGGAAGAGACTGCAAGAATATATGAGAATATAAGACTTCCGAGAAGGGCTACTTCAGGATCAGCCGGATATGATTTTTTCAGCCCCATAGATTTTGACCTTAAACCCGGAGAGACGATAAAGATTCCTACCGGGGTAAGGGTGAACATGGAAGAGGGCTGGGTCTTAATGTGTTATCCGAGGAGCGGCCTCGGCTTTAAGTACAGGCTGCAGCTTAACAACACCGTGGGCATCATAGACAGCGATTATTTTTATTCCGACAATGAAGGCCACATATTCTCGAAGATAACCAATGATTCCAATGAGGGAAGGAACGTGCATTTAAACGCCGGGGACGGATTCATGCAGGGGGTCTTTACGGAGTACGGGATCACGATAGATGATGACGCGTCCGATTTAAGGAACGGCGGCTTCGGAAGCACGGGACGATGAAAAAGCACCCCATAACTGACGTTATTGAGGGCAGTATTGCCGAAGAGCTTGATATAGAGGCCGGAGACAGTCTTTTAGCGATCAATGACAGGGAGATACTGGACTATTTTGATTACGAGTATCTTGTCAGGGAAGATTATCTCGAGATGCTTATCGAAAAGGCGGACGGCGAGGAATGGCTCCTGCAGATAGATAAGGACCCGTTTGAGGATATGGGCCTTGTCTTTGAAAACGATATGATGGACGGCTACAGGTCATGCGCGAATAAATGCATTTTCTGCTTTATTGACCAGCTGCCGAAGGGAATGAGGGAAAGCCTTTACTTTAAGGATGATGATTCAAGGCTTTCCTTCCTTCATGGTAATTATGTAACGCTTACAAATATGTCTGACTACGATATCGACAGGATAATCGAGTATCGCATGTCTCCCATCTATATTTCCTTTCAGACCACAAATCCGGAACTGAGATGCAGGATGCTCGGGAACAGGTTCGCCGGAGAATCACTCAAAAAGGCCGACAGGCTGTACAGGGCCGGGATCGAGATGAACGGCCAGATAGTCCTTTGTAAGAACGTAAACGACGGTGAGGAGCTGTCCCACACGATAAAGGATCTTTCGGGATATGCACCTTATTTAAAGAGTGTCTCGGTAGTGCCTGTCGGGCTCACGAAGCACAGGGAAGGGCTTTTTAAGCTCGATCCCTTTGATAAGGCCGACGCGGAAGCCGTGATAGACCTTATCGAAGACTGGCAGAAAAAAATGTATTCGGAGTATGGTTATCATTTCATCCATGCATCGGATGAGTTTTATCTTCTGGCACAGAGAACGCTTCCCGAAGCAGAGCGTTATGACGGATACCTCCAGTACGAAAACGGGGTTGGTATGCTCAGATCTCTTATGGACGATTTTTCCGAAGCCTTCGAGGAATTTATGAAGAACACGGGTAAAAGCCCGGGGCTTTTTAACGGAAAACGCACCGTTTCCATAGCGACAGGCTGCCTTTCCTATCCTGCCATATCGGAAATGGCAAAGAAGCTGACAGATGCGATCCCCGGCCTGTCTATACTTGTTTATCCCATCCGCAATGACTTTTTCGGGGAGAGGATAACGGTTACCGGACTTCTGACGGGACAGGACATAGAAAGACAGCTTAAGGGAAAGAGGCTTGGAGAAACGCTGCTTTTGTCAGAGACTCTCGCGAGAGAGGATGACTGTCTTCTGCTCGACGGCATGAGCACCGCGGACTTGGAAAAATCTTTACAAGTAAAGATAGATATTGTAAAATCTAACGGAATGGACTTTATTGAAAAGACGGTAATCGGAAAGAATCTGTTGGCGTGAGGTGATCTATGAGCAAGCCGATCGTGGCCGTGGTCGGCAGACCGAATGTAGGAAAATCAACATTATTTAATGCTCTTGCAGGAGCAAGGATAAGCATAGTTAAGGATACCCCGGGGATAACAAGGGACAGGATCTATGCGGAGGTCTCCTGGCTTGACAGGGATTTTATCCTTATAGACACGGGCGGTATAGAGCCCGAGAGTAAGGATGTGATCCTGTCACAGATGAGAGAGCAGGCAAGGATAGCTATCGAAACTGCCGATGTAATAATCTTTATGGTGGATGTCAGGCAGGGGCTCATAGATGATGACCAGAAGGTCGCTGATATGATACGACGGGCAAAGAAGCCTGTCGTTCTGGCTGTAAATAAGGTTGATGATCTGCGGAAATACGGTAATGACGTATATGAGTTCTATAATCTGGGCATCGGTGATCCCATAGCGATCTGCTCCACAAATAAAAAGGGCCTCGGAGAACTTCTTGATGAGGTCGTTTCTTACTTTAAGGATGAAACCGGAGGCAGTGAGGAAGAAGACGCCGCAAAGGTCGCGATAATAGGAAAGCCCAATGTCGGAAAGAGTTCGATAATAAACAGGCTTTTGGGAGAGGACAGGCTTATCGTATCCGATATAGCCGGTACGACAAGGGATGCCGTTGATACCGAGGTAAGGCACAACGGGAAAAGATATATCATGATCGATACTGCCGGTCTAAGGCGTAAGAACAAGATCAAAGAGGATCTTGAGCATTACATGGTATTAAGGGCGGTATCCGCGGTTGAAAGGGCAGACGTCGCGGTGATCGTCATAGATGCCGTAGAAGGCGTAACGGAGCAGGATGCCAAGATCGCCGGGATAGCTCATGAGGCGGGGAAGGGAATAATAATCGCCGTCAACAAATGGGATGCGATAGAAAAAAATGACAAGACCTCCAAGGAATATGAAAAAAAGATAAGGAGTGTCCTTTCGTTTATCCCGTATGCCGAGATAATCTTCATTTCCGCAGTTTCGGGACAGAGACTGTATAAGCTGTTTGACATGATAGACATGGTTGTGAGCAACCATTCCCTGCGTATCCAGACAGGGGTCTTAAACGAGATCATAAACGAGGCGGCAGTGCTTAATGAGCCTCCGAGCGATAAAGGAAAGCGGCTCAGGATCTTTTATGCCACGGAGGCTTCCGTTAAGCCGCCTACCTTTGTGCTTTTTGTCAATATAAAGAGTCTTATGCATTTTTCATATCTTAGGTATCTGGAGAACAAGATACGTGAAGCATTCGGGTTCAAGGGAACGCCGATCCGCTTTATCATACGTGAGAGGGGAGAAAGCAGATGATTGAGAGGGTCATTTGCCTGATCATCGGATATCTGTGCGGGCTGATACAGACAGGCTATATAGTCGGCAGGCTGAAGGGTGTGGATATCAGGGAACATGGAAGTAAAAACGCAGGCACCACGAACATACTGCGGACTATGGGACTTAAATACGGGCTCATATGTTTTGCGGGAGACTGTCTGAAATGCGGTCTTGCAATTCTCATAACACATATTCTGTTTAAGGACAGTTATCCGGACATGCTTCCGCTCCTTAAGCTTTATGCGGCGGCGGGGACGATACTTGGACATAATTTCCCGTGTTACCTTGGCTTCAAGGGAGGAAAGGGTATCGCTGCTACAGCCGGGCTCGTTTTTTTTATGTTCGGTCCGATCATGACGGTCTTAGGTCTCATCACTTTTTTCGGAATCTTTTTCCTGACTCACTATGTTTCGCTCGGATCGATACTGGTATATGTCGGGATCATCATAGAAGCTTTTATTTTAAGTAAGAACGGGTATTGGGGTGAGGCGATCGCGACCACTTATTTCGCCGAATACAATATCATCATTTTTCTGCTTGCCCTTATGGCATGGTATAAGCATAAGGACAACATAAAGAGGCTGCTTACGGGAACGGAGAGAAAGACGTATCTCAAGGGAAAGCCCGAAATAGATGTAGACGGCAAGGATAAACCGTCGGAATGATCCGGGGGACAAAGATACCGGCGGTCATTTTCTTTGAAATATAAAAAATAAGAACTTATTCAGGAGAAGCAATGAAACAGGTAGGAATAATCGGCGCGGGAAGCTGGGGGATAGCACTGTCGCTGGTATTACATGACAACGGATATAAGGTCATAGTGTGGTCGGCCATAAAAGAAGAAATAGAAATGCTTAACAGGGAACGGGAGCACAGGGAAAAGCTTCCGGGCGTAAAGCTCCCTGAGGATATTGTTTTTACCTGTGACGAAAAGGAGCTGTGCAAGGATCCGGTCCTTTTGGTCATGGCGGTTCCGTCTCCGTTTACAAGGAGCACCGCGCATCTTTTTGCGGATCATGTAAAAAACGGACAGCTGATCGTGAGCGTTGCGAAGGGAATAGAGGAGCAGACCCTGAATACGCTCTCGGAGATCATAAAAGAAGAGATACCCTTTTCAACCGTCGCGGTAATGTCAGGTCCGTCGCATGCCGAGGAGGTTGGAAGGAAGATACCGACTACCTGTGTTGTCGGAGCCGGGGATAAAGAAACAGCGGAAAAGATCCAGGACATTTTCATGAACAGTTACTTCAGGGTGTACACCAGTCCTGACGTGCTGGGGATCGAACTCGGGGGTGCACTAAAAAACGTGGTGGCTCTTGCGGCTGGGATGGCTGACGGACTTGGGTATGGAGACAATACCAAGGCGGCCCTTATCACAAGAGGCATTTCGGAGATCGCGAGGCTCGGGATCAAAATGGGCGGAAAGATGGAGACCTTTGCAGGGCTTACGGGCATAGGGGATCTTATCGTCACCTGCGCGAGCATGCATTCAAGGAACAGACGCGCCGGTATCCTGATCGGGCAGGGCAGGACCATGAAAGAGGCCATGGATGAGGTAAAGATGGTCGTCGAGGGGGTATATTCGGCAAAGGCCGCTGTCGCGCTTGGAAAGAAATATGATGTATGTCTTCCGATAATAGAACAGGTCGATCAGGTGCTTTTTCATGGAAAGCCCGCAGGGGAGGCGGTTAAAGACCTTATGACCAGAGACAGAAAATCTGAGATAGACTGGGAGTGACCATGGATATTAATAACGGTTTTAAGAGCACAAATACTTATGTGGCTTCAAACGAGCTTATGAGCGCGGTCAACGTTGCGATAGTCCTCGAAAAGCCACTTCTTATAAAGGGAGAACCCGGTACCGGAAAGACCATGCTCGCAAAGGCAATTTCCGATTCCCTCGGGAAGGAACTCATCATATGGAATATCAAATCCACCACCAAGGCTCAGGACGGGCTTTATATGTATGACACGATCCAGAGGCTTTATGACGGACAGTTCGGGGAAGAGGGAGTGGATGATATCGCGAGATATATAAAGCTCGGTAAGCTCGGAGAGGCCTTCAGTTCGGATGAGCAGGTCGTTCTTTTGATAGACGAGATAGACAAAGCCGATCTGGAGTTTCCGAATGATCTTTTATGGGAGCTTGATCAGATGGAGTTTTATATACATGAGACCAAAGAGACCATAAAGGCCAAACACAGGCCGATAGTAATCATAACAAGCAATGCCGAAAAGGAGCTTCCGGACGCATTCTTAAGGCGCTGCATCTTCCATTATATCGCGTTTCCCGATAAGGAGCTTATGACAGAGATCGTAAAGACACATTTTGAAAGCGTCGAGGAAAATCTATTAAATAATGCGCTGGATGCGTTTTATGAAATAAGGGAAATGAGGGAGATAAAGAAAAAGCCTTCCACCTCAGAGCTTGTGGACTGGATCAGGGCGCTTAAGCTCGGGGGCATATCTCCGGAAAAGATAAAGAAAGAGCTTCCGTTTGCGGGAACGATCATAAAAAAGGACGAGGATCTTGAAGCGGTAATTCACAGGACTTAGAATATGTTCACTGATTATTTCTATTTTTTAAAGGATCACGGGATGGATATTTCGCTTTCGGAATGGCTGTCGCTTATCGACGCTCTCGATAGGGGGCTTTGCGGCTCGAGCATAACCGAATTTTATTATGTTTCGAGGATGATCCTTTTAAAAAGCGAGAATGAATTTGATAAATACGATCTTCTTTTCGATGAATATTTCAAGGGGATCCATGCCGATATAGACGACATTTCGGATCAGATGAGGAAGTGGCTCGACAAATCCGATTTCGTGGAAGTCACAAAGGAGATGGAGCTTCAGAAAAACCTCATAGAGGGTGAAGCAAATGCAATTGATAATGAAGATGTATTGAAGAAATTCAGGGAGCGTCAGAAGGAACAGGAGAGCGAGCATAACGGAGGCAACCAGTGGATCGGGACCATGGGCAATTCTTCATTCGGTAATCTCGGAGGGCACATGGGCGGTGTCAGGATCGGAGGAACCACCGGATACCAGTCGGCTTTTCAGGTTATCGGAGAACGGAAGTTCAGGGATTTCAGGAATGACAGGGTGCTCGACAACAGACAGTTCATGGTTGCGCTCAAAAAACTCAGGCAGTATTCCACAAGACTTGATATACCGAAGACAGAGCTTGATATAAACGGGACGGTTGACAAGACCTGCAATAACGGGGGATACCTTCAGATAGTCATGGAGAGGCCGAGGAAGAATACGGTAAAGCTTCTGCTTCTGATGGATTCAGGGGGGACCATGATCCCTTACAGCAGCCTCCTGAATGAACTGTTCCAGTCGGTCAACAAATCAAATCATTTCAAGGACGTAAAGACCTATTATTTTCACAACTGTATATATGCCAGGCTTTACAATACTCCTGAATGTGAGAACGGGGACTGGATAGAGACCGAATGGATATTCAAAAATCTCGATAATAACTATAAGGTCATTATTGTCGGGGATGCCGCAATGGCTCCCGAGGAGCTTTATTCAAAGACCGGGAATTACAGGGGCCCTAACGACGGCTTTTCGGGATATGAATGGCTTATGCTCATGAAAAAGCATTTTAAGAAGATCATCTGGCTGAATCCCAAGATGGCTCCGGGAAATGCTCCCTGGAGGGAGGCGGAGACAGCCGTGAAGGGGATCTTTAAGATGAACAGGCTTACTGTCGACGGTCTGAAGGACGGTATGACGTACCTTATGCAGAGAGGTTAAGCAGCTTTTTCAGGATGACCGCAGTATGTATATTTACAGATCCGCCGGGTCCTGAACAGCTGTAAAATAACGAAATTCAAGTTAAGGAGAGATTATGAACGCTGTATATGAAAAACTGGAGAAATGCTATGAAAGCATAAAGGGCAGGATACCCTTTACGCCGAAGGTCGCCCTGGTGCTCGGATCCGGGCTCGGAGCCTTTGCCGATACCTGCATTAAGGTGGAGGCGAGGATCCCGTATAACGAGATCAACGGTTTCCCGGTGTCCACGGTCCTCGGACATAAGGGACAGTTCGTCTTCGGATACGTGGTCGATGTCCCCGTTGTGTGCATGCAGGGAAGAGTGCATTATTACGAAGGCTATGATATTACGGATGTTGTGCTTCCTACCAGGCTTATGCATATGATGGGTGCCGAGTATCTGTTCCTTACGAATGCCGCCGGAGGCATAAGTGACGATCTATGGGCAGGTGATCTTATGATGATAACGGATCATATTTCATTATTTGCCCCCAATCCGCTCATAGGAGCAAACATTGAGGAACTCGGGACGAGATTCCCTGATATGAGTACGGTTTATGACAGACACCTTCAGGACATAATAAGGGCTGCGGGTAATGAGCTGGATGTGGATCTCAAGGAAGGAATATATGCGCAGCTAACGGGTCCTTCGTTCGAGACCCCGGCAGAGATAAGGATGCTTAAGAGCCTGGGGGTTGATGCCGTCGGAATGAGCACGGTGGTGGAAGCGATCGCAGCGAACCATTGCGGCATGAAGGTCTGCGGTTTATCCTGCGTGAGCAATATGGCAGCCGGGATCTCACAGAATCCTCTCACGCATGAAGAGGTTCAGGCCGCGGCTGATGCGGTGGCTCCGATTTTCATGAAGCTTCTGTCGCTGATCATCGTAAAGATGGGTGTTGAATAATATTGTTACCGGTAAATTATATCAGACGTTAGAACGGATCATATGATAAAAAAAATAAACTGTTTTTTATTGATTATAGTTATTTCCGTCATCTTAGCCGGATGCGGGGAGAAGGATGAAATAGCCCTTATAACGGATATCGGCACGGTGGAGGACGGTTCCTTTAACCAGGGAGTCTGGGAAGGCATACAGAGGTATGTAGGAGAGACGGGTAAGAACTGCCACTATTACAAGCCGAAGGACATGAATGATGAATCCTACATGAAGTCCATCAAAGAAGCGGTGAAAGGCGGAGCAAAGATCATAGTATGCCCGGGGGAGCTTTTTGGAGAGGTTATCTACGCTGCACAGTTTAAATATCCCAAGATACATTTTCTTATGATCGACGGAACGCCTCATAATGAGGATTATTCAGACGAGACCATTGCCGATAATACGATGGCGATCGTATTTTCGGATGAGCAGGCGGGTTTTTTGGCAGGATATGCGGCAGTAAAGGAAGGATATACGAATCTGGGCTTTCTCGGCGGCGACACCCAGGAGCCGGTGATAAGATACGGATACGGCTTCGTGCAGGGCGCTGATTACGCGGCCATCGAGATGGGTACCATGATCAATATCAACTACTGCTACGGAAAGACCTTTGAGGAAAGCCAGGCCATGAAGGAGCTTGCGGCATCATGGTATCAGGGCGGGACTCAGGTTATTTTCGCCTGTGCAGGAGGCATGGGCAAGTCTGTCATGAAGGCAGCCGAGGAAAACAACGGAAAAGTCATAGGAGTGGATATCGACCAGAGCAGGGAATCGGATACGGTTATAACCTCTGCGATGAAGCACCTTTCAAGTGCCTCATATCTTGGACTTTCCGATTTCTATAATGACAGCTTTAAGGGCGGCGAGACGCTTTTGCTTGATGCTGCCAACGACGGTGTGGGGCTTTCGATGGAAACCTCAAGATTTAATAACTTTTCCGATGCTCAGTACAATGCCATATACGCCCAGCTTGTAGACGGAAAGCTGGTCCCCTATGCCGGAACGAATTTCGGAAATACCTTTGATCTTACCCTTGTCAATACTACCGTCAGTTATCAGGAGATTAAGGAAGCTCCCGGCCCTTAAGAGGCCGTATCGGGTATTGCAGGGACACAAATAGACGAAGAAAGGAAATGAAGTATTATGTTTGATGAGAAAATGATCCCCGGTCTGATCGAAGAAGCGCTCAATGCACGGGAATATGCATACGTTCCCTACTCCCATTTTAAAGTGGGAGCCGCTCTTCTGACCGATGACGGAGTGATCTATAAAGGATGCAATATAGAAAATGCTTCCTATGGCGCAACGAACTGCGCGGAAAGGACTGCGTTTTTCAAGGCCGTGAGCGAAGGTAAGCATGCCTTTAAGGCAATAGCCGTTGTCGGAGGCAGAGAAGGTGAGGAAATCGCCGATTATGCTTTTCCCTGCGGGATATGCAGGCAGGTAATGCTTGAATTCTGCGGGAGCGATTTCGTCGTGATAGTTGCGAAGTCCGTCGGAGATTATAAGCGATATACGCTGGATGAGATCATTCCCTGCGGGTTTTCTTCGGAAAATCTGTAAGAGGAAATGATCAGCCGGGAGACCCAAAGCACACGATTTGCTTCGCAAATCGGTGCTAAACTGCTCCGAAAATCCAATACCGGAAAAATTAGAAGGAGGCTTAAATGAAGATAAGATTTTATAATGCGAGGATCCTTACCATGAAGGATGGCGAGGAGCTGTTTGAAGGCGAGCTTATCGTAGAGGATTCAAAGATAAAATGCATCAGGCGGAAGGCGTCCGCAAAAGAGGACGGTCAGTCCGGTAAAAATGAAGAATCCTATGACCGGGAGATCGACTGTGAGGGTAATGTGCTGATGCCGGGATTCAAGAATGCCCATACCCATGCAGGGATGACAGCGATGCGTTCATATGCCGATGACCTTCCCCTGCAAAAGTGGCTTACCGAGAAGATATTCCCCCTGGAAGCAAAGATGAGCGGTGAAGACTGCTACATGTTTACGAAGCTGGCAGTCCTTGAGTTCCTTACAAGCGGGATCACCGCCGTCTGGGACATGTATCTTTCCCCGTATGATATCGCCAGATGCGCAACAGATACCGGGATGAAAATAGTTCAGGTCAGCGGTATCAATAAATTCGGACCTTCTCTTGAAGAGATGGAGCAGAGATATTTAAAGATAAACGGAGTGAGTCCGCTGTCTTCATTCAGGATGGGGTTCCATGCGGAATATACATGCTCCCTTGAGCTTCTTGAACAGATCACGGAGCTTGCGCATAAATATAAACAGCCCTTATGGACCCATAATTCGGAGACCCGTAAAGAGGTGGACGAATGCATCGAAAAATACGGGAAGACTCCGACCGAACTTTTTGAATCCCTCGGGATGTTTGAATACGGCGGGGGCGGATATCACTGCGTATATTTAAGCGATAATGATATAGAGATATTTAAGAGGCGGGGGCTTATCGTGGTCACAAATCCGGGCTCGAATACCAAGCTTGCGAGCGGGATCGCTCCTGTACAGAAGTTCCTCGATGCGGGTATACCTGTGGCAATTGGGACTGACGGTCCGAGCTCCAATAACTGCCTTGATATGTTCAGGGAAATGTTTTTGGTTACCGGTCTTGCCAAGCTTTCGACAGAAAACGCGTCAGCGGTTGACGGTCTGGAAGTTCTGAAAATGGCAACGGTAAACGGAGCGAAGGCTATGGGCCTTTCGGATGCTGATATCCTTGCGGAGGGAAAGGAAGCGGATATCATCATGATAGATCTCCATCAGCCTAATATGCAGCCTCTTCTCAACATCGAAAAGAACATCGTATACAGCGGTTCAAAGCAGAATGTCAAGCTTACCATGATACACGGGAAGATACTGTATGAGGACGGCAGGTTCTTCATAGGGGAAGAGCCTGAAGAAATTTACAGAAAATCCAATGAGATCATAAAAAGACTGACCCGGTCCTGATATTTTACGGACGGGCCGAATTAATTCGGCATAAACTGAAGTTTATGCAAAAGCACGTTGACGGATTTTTGATATGAAGGTCAGATTATTTTCCGACGGGTCCTCCAGAGGAAATCCAGGTCCCGGAGGTTACGGAGCGGTGCTTCAGTATATCGACACAAAAGGACAGCTTCATGAGAGGGAATATTCCGAAGGTTATAAAATGACGACCAATAACCGGATGGAGCTTTTAGGGGTCATTACCGGCCTGGAGGCATTGATAAAGCCCTGCGAGGTAGAGGTGGTTTCTGATTCCAGGTATGTTACCGATGCTTTTAATAAGCACTGGATAGAATCCTGGAAAAAGAAGGAATGGATGAGATCAAAAAATAAACCTGTTCCCAATAATGATCTGTGGAAAAGGCTTCTTAAGGCCATGGAACCCCACAGGGTAAGTTTTTCCTGGATCAAAGGCCATGATGGGCATCCGGAGAATGAACGCTGCGACAGGCTGGCAACAAGCGCTGCGGACAGAGAGGAGTCGCTCCTTCTCGAGGACATACACGGATCGTTGACAGAAGATGATCATACTCAGTAAAAATTATATGATTCAGAAGTAAAGAATGCAAAACACGGAATGATCCGAAGGACCGCTTCAGACATCAGGATCATTTATTAAGCATATAGATCAGGAGGTTTCAGATGGTAGCGTTTATTAATATGTTTCTGTCTTATCTTTTGCTTTGCGTGATATTCATGGCAATTATCATAGTGGCCGTTTTCTGCGGCAAAAAGCTCAGGGACAATAAGAACATGAAAATTGCGGCTGAGCAGGAAAATTCCGCAAAACTGCCAGAACAGTCCGTATCGGGGGAAGTTAAATGAGTATTGCATACAAAAGCACCAGGGGAGACTCCCTTGCCCTGTCTGCGTCCCGGGCGGTGATAAAAGGGCTTGCAGATGACGGCGGACTCTTTGTTCCCGACATACTTCCGCGGTTTGATTTTGAGCTTTCAGACCTTCCCGGGATGGACTATAAAGAAACCGCTTTTTCGGTCATGAGGCTCCTTCTTGACGATTATTCGGAGGGAGAGTTAAAGGACTGCATTGACAGGGCCTATGATGATAAATTCGATACAGGGGAAATAGCTCCTCTCGTAAAAAAGGGAGATAAATACTTTCTGGAGCTGTTCCACGGAAGAACCATAGCATTTAAGGATATGGCTCTTTCCATTCTTCCGCATCTCCTTACGACAGCCCTCAGAAAAAACGGCACAGACAAGGAGGCCGTTATCCTTACGGCAACCAGCGGCGATACGGGGAAAGCGGCGCTTTCGGGTTTTTCCGATGTTCCGGGGACACGGATAATCGTTTTCTATCCGAAGGGCGGAGTAAGCAGGATCCAGGAGCTCCAGATGGTCACTCAAAAGGGCTCAAATACAAAAGTATTTGGAGTAAGGGGCAATTTTGACGACTGCCAGAGCGCGGTAAAGGCAGTGTTCAATGACGGCGCGCTGAAAAGCGAGATGGAAGAGAAGGGCTTTATCTTTTCCTCCGCAAATTCCATCAATATCGGCAGGCTCATTCCGCAGATCGCCTATTATGTTTATGCGTACGGAAGGATGCTCAAATCAGGAGAAACAGAAGCGGGAGAGAAGATAAACTTCTGTGTTCCCACAGGTAATTTCGGAAATATCCTTGCGGCATATTATGCGAAGCGGATGGGGCTCCCCGTCGGGAGGCTGATCTGTGCGTCCAACGATAATAACGTGCTCTATGATTTCTTTAAGACCGGGACTTATGACAGGAACAGGGATTTTGTCCTTACCTGCTCACCGTCCATGGACATTCTGATCTCAAGCAATCTGGAGAGGCTCATATACCATATTGCGGGAGATGACCCGGATATAAACGGGAGCCTAATGAAAGCGCTTAAGGAAGACGGAAAATACAGTATAACGGATGAAATGAAGGAGGGTCTGTCTGATTTTTATGCCGCCTACGCGACACAGGAAGAGACCTTTCAGGCTATCCGAAGTCTTTATGAGGAAACGGGATATGTCATAGATACTCATACGGCAACGGCTTCCTTTGCGGAGACCAAATTCAGGAAAGAGACGGACGACAGGAATAAAACTGTTATAGTTTCGACAGCCAGTCCGTTCAAATTCGCAAGAAGCGTTTACACCGCCATAAACGGAAAAACGGATATCGAGGATGACTTTGAGATAACAGACCTTTTGGCTGAACAGGCAAAAATCGGCATTCCCTCCGCCGTGAGCGAGATCAGGAATGCCGATATAGTTCATGATATGATCTGTGATCCCGAAGGTATCAAGGATGCGGTGAAAAGCTGCCTTTAGAGCGCCTTTTTAAGGAAATGATCCGGTCTGAAAGACAGGCCGGATTTATTTATTGACATATGCTAAAGCAAATGCCGGATTTATTCGGCGCACAGGACTTATGCGTTATAGGGCTCAGCAAGTATAAAGGTTACGACTCCATACGGAAACTCAACGGGAATAGCATAAATATTCCCGTTTTTTTTCGAATCGAGAGATGTGTGGCTGCCGTCTTTTACCGGAGCATTAAGGCTTAGTTCGGAGATATTGTTATTTGAAAGATATACGGCAAACAGACCGTTTATCAGGTTCAGGAAATCAAGGAGGGCTTCCTTGCAAAGATCGTCAAAACTGTCAATCCCTACCCTGGCATAATCCTCCGCAAACCTTGCCAGAATATCCTGGTCGCCGTTTATAGCGGAATAGGCGTTTGGAACACCTGTTATTTCCTGGGACAGTTCCTGCTTAAGTTCGTAAGAGTCACATATATTTATGGGAAGGAGCTTTATGTCGGGATTTGCATGTTCCTTTAAATTCTCGGTAAGCCTGTCAACGTAAATTGATACGAATTCCGGCAGCTCCGTATTCATTTTGCTCATTATCCTGCCTCCTAACAAAAATTATAAGGTTTTATCTGTTAAGACAACGCTTAATTATTTCGGACAGAAGTTTCTCATCGATAGGCTTTTGGACAAAATCCTTTGCGCCCGCCTTGATAACTTCCTTTAGGTGGGACTGGGTCCCAACGCTCGATGAAATAATGATAAGAGCGTTTCCGTCAAATTCGATAATCTCCTTAGTAGCAGTGATACCGTCCTTTATGGGCATTACTATATCAAGTATGACTATGTCGGGCTTTTCCGCTTTATAACTATCCACGGCTTCCTGCCCGTTTGCAACGGAAATGACATTGTTATATCCGAGAGAATCTAAGATGTCCACGAGCTTTTTCCTTGCCAGGACCGAGTCATCGCAGATTAAGAATTTGGGGTTTTCCTTGTTCATTTCTTCCTCCTTAATCATGGGCTTGCAAACGCATTTCATGTTGCATTGCAAAAACTTTAATAATTATCTGTTTGCCATCGGTATATAATTAAGATCGGCTCCGACCGGTTTGTAAGCGGGACGTATTATCTTTCCGTTCTGGGCAAGCTCTTCAAGCCTGTGGGCGCTCCAGCCTGAGATCCTGGCTATCGCGAATATGGGAGTATACAGCTCCTTCGGAAGCCCGAGCATCTGGTATACAAAGCCGGAATAAAAATCGACATTACAGCAGACCCCTTTGTAGATCTTTCGTTCCTTTGCGATCACCTCAGGACCGAGACGCTCGACCAGAGCGTAAAGATTGAACTCCTTTTCCAGATCCTTTTCAATTGCAAGCCTTTCCACAAAGCTTCTGAATATCTTTTCCCTTGGATCGGAAAACGAGTAAACGGCATGCCCCATACCGTAGATAAGCCCCTGCCTGTCGAATTCTTCCTTCCTTAAAAGCCTGAGGAGGTATCCTGAAACCTCTTCCTCATCAGTCCAGTCACGGACTTTTTCCTTCATATCTTCAAACATGTCAACGACCTTGATGTTGGCGCCTCCATGCCTGGGTCCCTTGAGAGAACCGATCGCTGCGGCTATTGCCGAATAGGTATCGGTCCCTGTTGAGGAAACGACGTGGGTTGTAAAGGTGGAGTTATTTCCTCCGCCGTGATCCATATGAAGCACCAGTGCAACGTCAAGTATCCTCGCTTCGAGAGGTGAGTATTTTTTATTTGACCTTAAGATCCTTAAAATGTTCTCTGCGGTAGACAGCCCGTCTTTGGGCGGGTGTATATAGAGGCTCCTGCCGTCATGGTAATGCCTGTAGGCCTGGTAGCCGTATACGGATAACAAAGGAAACAGTGAGATCAGCTGCAGGCACTGCCTGAGAACATTCGGCATCGAAGTGTCGTCGGCATTATCATCGTAGGAATAAAGCGTAAGAACGCTCCTCGAAAGAGTGTTCATCATATCACGGCTGGGAGCCTTCATTATTATATCCCTTACAAAGCTTGTGGGGAGAGAACGGTAGCCTTCGAGCATACCGCAGAAATCCGAAAGCTCTTTTTCACTGGGAAGCTTCCCGAACAGGAGAAGATATGTGACCTCTTCAAAACCGAAGCGTCCCTCATCGGTAAATCCCCTTACCAGATCCTTTACATTATAGCCCCTGTAAAACAATTCGCCATCTGTAGGTATCGCTTCTCCGTTGATTATTTTGTGTGCACGGACATCGGATATTCTGGTGAGCCCGGTCAATACCCCTTTTCCGGAGAGATCCCTCAGGCCTCTTTTCACATCAAGCTTCAGATAGAGCTCCGGATCTATGTAACTGTTTTTTGCGTTGAGCTCGGAAAGCTGTTTTATCATCGGGGTGATTTCATATAATTCCTTTACGTCAGCTGCCATTAAAACCTCGCTTTCATTAAGTCCATAAAAGTACAAACAGCTTCAAATATATTAACATGTGAGGGCTATTTGTGACAAGAGAGATTTACATAAATATTCCCTGAGCATATAAGGTTGATATATATTCTCCGATTCGATATACTGTTTAAAAATGGTCTTTTATCTGATACAGGTTTTAGGGCGTTTTTCTATAATAAGACCGAAATCCGGCAGTTTTTCCAATAAAAAACCAAAGGTTATATTATGGTGATGTATAAGAGGTAAGTGCACACATGGACAATATCTATAAAAAACGTATAGAAGAGCTAAGGGAATATATGAAGAGGGACGGGATCGATTACTATATTGTATATACCTCTGATTCCCATATGTCCGAATACCTTGATGATTATTATAAATTCAGGGATTATCTTTCCGGATTTACGGGCTCAAGCGGCACGCTTCTCGTCGGCATGAAGGAGGCTTTGCTGTGGACAGACGGCAGGTATTATATCCAGGCGGAGAGCGAGCTTTCGGGAACCGGTATCAGGCTTTATAAGATGCAGGAGAAGGGTGTGCCGTCCCTGCATGAATATCTGAAGGATAAAGCCTCCGGAAAGGTGATCGGCGTTGACGGCTCACACATAAGCGAGGAGGAATATGAAGAGCTGGTTACCATTGCAGGAGAAGGAAGGGTGGATAACAGCCTTGATTATTCGGAAGAGGTCTGGCAGGGGAGGCCGCCTAAGACCAGAAATCCCATAAAGATCCTTCCGGAAAGTGTCTGCGGGAAAAACATGGATCTAAAGATCAGGGATGTCATCAGACGGTTTACCGACAGAGGAGCGGATGCCTGCATAATCACCGATCTTGCGGATATCATGTGGATATTCAATATAAGGGGGTCCGATATAAAATATACTCCCGTGGCATATTCCTACGCTTTTATCACAAAGCAGAAGGCACTCCTTTTCGTTGACAGGGGAGCTGCCTGTAATGAACTCTATGCCCGGATGGGTTCCTTCGGAAATACGATACGGCCTTATGAGGATATCTACACCGGCCTGAATTTTCCGGAAAAGGCAAGGATCGCCTGTGACAAGAGGCTTATCAATTCGAGCGTGTACGCTTCACTGGCTAAGAACAATGAAATGATCGATATACGGCATTACGAGCTTGTAAATAAGGCTGTGAAGAATAAGACGGAGATCAGAAATTCGGAGAAATATCATATTAAGGACGGGGCGGCCGTCATCAGGTGGATATTTGATATAAAACGCAGGGTAAATGACGGGGAGAAGCTGACGGAACATGAAGCCGCGGGATATGTTGACGAGCTGAGAGGAAAGATACGGGGAAGCCGCGGCCCCAGCTTTGAAACTATCTGCGCCTATAATGAAAACGGGGCCATCGTCCACTATGCCCCGAAGAAGGAGGAATCGAAGGTGCTTAAGCCGGAGGGCTTTCTGCTCCTTGATTCGGGCGGACAATATAACGGGGCGACTACCGATATCACAAGGACCATCGCACTGGGAAGGCTTTCCGAAGAGATGAAGAAGGATTATACCACCGTGCTTAAGGCTCATCTGAGGCTCATGAAATGTATCTTCCTTCAGGGTACAAGGGGGGAGAATCTTGACGTGATCGCAAGGGAGCCGATCTGGGAGCGGTATCTTGATTACAGGCACGGCACCGGGCACGGGGTAGGGAGCTTTCTTTCGGTCCACGAGGGACCTCAGGCGTTCAGATACCAGATCAGGGAGGGAGACGTTCAGCCTCCCTTAGAGCCCGGGATGATCACAAGCGATGAACCGGGGATATATCTTGAGGGCAAATATGGGATAAGGCTTGAAAACCTGCTCCTATGTGTGGAAAAGAGGAGAAACGAATGGGGTACTTTCCTGGGGTTTTCTCCGCTTACCCTGGTCCCGTTTGAAAGAGAGGCAATAATTCCCGAACTCCTTGACAGTTCCGAGCTTTTTGCTTTAAACGAATATCACAGGCTTGTATATGATTCGATCAGGGGTGAGCTTACGGATACTTACCGGGATGAGCTTAAGAAGGCGTGCGCGGAGATAACCGGGGATCTGTAATGACGGAGCCGGACAGGAAAAGATATATTCCGTAAATCCGTTGCTTAAGAAAAGCTTTAAAAAAACAGAATTTTTCGGCCTCTCTGAGTAAACTGGTTATTGCTTTATGCAGAGAATTCATGTATAATTCTTAGCGGTTGAAAATCGAGGGACTCCCGTGATTGCCCTGCTGCTTTCACAGTGCCGGCGCATTGTTAAGCTCTTTCAGGGAATAAGAGTATCCCGGGCGTTTACATATTATTAAGAAAAGAGGTAAAAATATGGCAGTTGATTTGAGCAAGTATGGAATTACAGGTACTACCGAGATCTCCTACAACCCTTCATATGAAGAGCTGTTCAAGGACGAGATGGATCCTTCCTTAACAGGTTTTGATAAGGGACAGCTTACAGAGCTTGATGCGGTTAATGTTATGACCGGTATTTACACCGGCCGTTCACCTAAAGATAAGTTCATCGTTATGGATGATGTTTCAAAAGATACCGTTTGGTGGACAACCGATGAATATCCCAACGATAATAAGCCGGCTTCTCAGGAAGCATGGGACGCCTGCAAGAAGCTTGCCGTTGACGAGCTCTCAAATAAGAAGCTTTATGTTGTTGACTGCTTCTGCGGAGCCAACAAGGACACAAGGCTTGCGGTACGTTTCATCATGGAAGTTGCCTGGCAGGCACACTTTATCAAGAACATGTTCATCGTTCCCACAGAGGAAGAGCTTGAGAACTTTGAGCCTGATTTCATTTCCTATAATGCATCTAAGGCCAAATGTGAAAATTATAAGGAGTTAGGCCTTCATTCCGAAACCGTTGCGATGTTCAACGTTTCCAGCAAGGAGCAGGTTATCTTAAATACCTGGTACGGCGGCGAGATGAAGAAGGGTCTCTTCTCAATGCAGAATTACTTCCTGCCTCTTAAGGGCATCGCTTCCATGCACTGCTCCGCCAATACCGATATGGAAGGAAAGCATACCGCTATCTTCTTCGGACTTTCCGGAACAGGAAAGACCACGCTTTCTACCGATCCCAAGCGTCTTCTTATCGGTGATGACGAGCACGGCTGGGATGATAACGGCGTATTCAACCTTGAGGGCGGATGCTACGCAAAGGTTATCAACCTTGACAAGGATTCAGAGCCTGATATCTACAATGCGATAAAGAGGAATGCACTTCTTGAGAATGTTACCGTTGACAAGGACGGGAAGATCGATTTCGCTGATAAGAGCGTGACAGAGAACACCAGGGTTTCCTATCCTATCGATCATATCGAGAAGATCGCAAAGAACGTCAATAAGATCTCCTCAGGTCCCGCGGCAGAGAACGTTATCTTCCTGTCAGCCGACGCTTTCGGCGTTCTGCCTCCAGTATCTGTTCTTGATCCCGAGCAGACCCAGTACTATTTCCTTTCAGGCTTTACCGCAAAGCTTGCAGGAACTGAGAGAGGCATCACAGAGCCTACACCTACCTTCTCGGCATGCTTCGGCCAGGCGTTCCTTGAGCTCCATCCCACGAAATATGGTGAGGAGCTTGTAAAGAGGATGAAGGAGAGCGGCGCAAAGGCCTATCTTGTAAATACCGGCTGGAACGGAACAGGCAAGAGAATAACGATAAAGGATACCAGAGGCATCATCGATGCTATCCTTAACGGGGACATCAAGAATGCTCCTACGAAGAAGATACCTTACTTCAACTTAGAGGTTCCTACGGAGCTTCCCGGAGTTGACAGCGGAATCCTTGATCCCAGAGATACCTATGCCGATCCTTCGGAATGGGAAGAGAAGGCAAAGGATCTTGCCGGAAGGTTCATCAAGAACTTCAAGAAATACGAAGGCAATGAGCATGGCAAGGCCCTTGTTTCCGCAGGTCCCCAGCTGTAATCATTTTTACTCAGAGTTAATATAAAGGATTTACTCCGTAAATCCATAATTGCCGAAAAGTTCTAAAAGACAGAACTTTTCGGTCCCTCTGAGTTTATTAACATAAACTCAGAGGCAGAGCGGGCAGGAACTGACCCGCTTTTTTTGACAGGAAGAAAGGTAAGGATTTGGTCTGGCTATCGAACCTATCCGCCATTTGTTAAAGAAAGTGCCGGATTGGGTCGGAACGAACCAAAGTTCGTTTTTAAGTACACGGTTTACTTCGTAAATCGGCACAGTTTGGGATATGAAAAAAAAGCTGCAGGTGAGTTCTTTCATAATTATCATATTTGCCGTATATATCGTGCTTCTTAAGCTTCTTGTGATTTTCGAGGCGGGAAGCAGTTCCGCCATACGGGATATGGGGGATGCTTTCTGGTATATGCTTGTTACTGTCACGACTACAGGCTACGGAGACATTATTCCCGCAACTTTTCCCGGAAGGGTAATAGGTGTGATCTTCCTCCTGTCGAGCGCCGGAATCCTTCTGCTATTCATTAAGCTTATCTTTTCGTGGCTTTCAGGAAGCCTTGTTCCCGAGATCGCCATGTTCATAAGGAGGAAGGAAAAATGGTATATTTTCTTCGGCGCTGCGTCCTTTGCGGAGGTTTTGGCCGCAAGCATAAGACGCGAAGATAAAAAGGCTCTGCTTATATTTCATAAGGGGGCGGAAGATGACCGGGACGTACTCGCGGGTTTACGGATCAAAGGCCTGATAGTTGTTGATAATGCCATAGACGAGCTTGCCGATAAGCATAAGGGCGACGGACCCTGCCATGTCTTCCTGCTCTGCGAGGACGGGTGGAGGAACTACGAGAAGCTTGAGGAATTAAAGGATAAGAGCAATCTGAACATATACTGCAAGACGGAATATCTTTCGGATGTTTCGGAAAAGGGCAGGGTAATATTTAATCCGAGGGAGATAATTTCCAGGCATTACTGGCTGTCATATCCGATAAAAAAGGGTGAGCATTCGGTCGTTCTTATCGGAAACGGAAAGTATGCGGAAAAACTCCTTGAGAAGGCCATCCTTATAAATGTGCTTCCTCCGGGGAACCGGATAGAATACCATCTCTTCGGTGACCAGAGGCATTTTAAGGATATACATCCGGAGCTTTCGCACTCGGTTTCCTTTGATGTGGGATCGCCGGATACGGACACTCTGTTTTTCCACGAGGACAGCTGGCAGAACAGGCCGGATATCATAAAAAACGCTGACAGGATCATTATCTGCGATGAGGAGCAGAGCGAAAATCTCAGGACCTTTATAGATCTCAGGAGCTATTTTGCCTGCAGGGGGGAGAAATACATACTGCATTCCCATAAGGTTGCGGGGGCGGTGACCTTTGGCATTCTGGAACAGCTTTACCAGAAGGGCATCATAGTAAACCAGGGAATGAATATGCTGGCCTTTAATATGAATAAGATATATATGGAGAGGTTTAACGGTGTGGAATGGTCGGAGCTTTCTCCGTTTTTCAGGCAGTCAAACATAGCGGCCGCCGATCATCTTCTTACGAAAATAAGGCTGCTTCTGCCGGATGAGGATATTGTCAGGATAACTTCGGATATCTGCAAGCGGGCTTATGTACGGTTTATTGATTCCTCACCAGAGGAAAGGGAGGAATACAGGAAGTTAGAGCATGAAAGGTGGATGCGCTTTTACAGGATGTTCAACTGGACATATGCGCCTGAGAGAAACAACGATTTGAGACAGCATAATCTTTTAGTGCCTTACGAAAAGCTTTCCAGGGATGAGCAGCTCAAGGACGATTCGGCCTGGGAGATACTTAACGATGCTCTTTTCTGAAACATGTTAAGAGCCTGTTATTGACAGATATCCGCTATTGCGGCTATTAAGCGGAAGACCACAGGATAAAGCTGATTTTGACGTTTGCCATGATACAGAGATTTTGGTTTAGGAAGTTCAGGATAGCCCTTGTCGGGGATTACCGGGACAAGCCGGAAATAAATCATAAGATTAAACTCGTGCTCTCTGAGCTTAAGGCGCATTGTGCCGATGATCAGACGGTATCTGAGTTTATAGTAAGCCCCATGTATACAGGGGAGGAGTTTATAAAATGGGCTGAAGACAGTAAGACGCCCTTTTGCGTCTATTCCACGAAAACGCAGTCAAAAAATCATAATGAACTGAATGAGGGCGCTTCGGAAATTTATGTTGAGGACACGGCTTTTCGGAGCCTTATAGGGGAGGCGGTATGTAACAGGATCGATGCGGCGCTTACGGTCTGGGATGAGGATGTTTATGAGCTTAAAGGCGCCACATGGGAGTTTATGAGTCTTGCATATAACAGAAAGGTCCCCTGCATATGGATATCCTCAAAGACATTCAGGGTTTACTGCATCCTTAACTCATATTATGAGCCGTATTCGTCCGAGAAGCTTTCCGAAATGCTCACACCCCTTAAGGACGGGCCTGAGATTGAAAGTGCGCCGGAAAAGCCGAAAAGGGCGGTAAAATACTGTATGCATTTAAGAAAAAAATATCTGGCAAAGCATAAAAGAGCGTCTGCAGGCATAGAGTATATAGAGGATCCGGTCATGAAGGAGGACTTTGAACCGGAACCGGAGGCGATCGAGGGTGAGTTTGCCAGAAAAAAGCTGCTGTCGATGTTTAACGGATTTGATACGGCTGCTGTCAGTTATAATGAGTACTTCCAGTCCATAGTCTATATGAGGAGTATTCTGCCCTTCATTGCCACCGTCCTGATCTCGGTCGGCTTTTACGCTAACGGTCTTTTCGGAAGGATATTTGCTATCTTTGCCCCGGATTACGGGAAAGGTATCCTGGCCGTAACCTCATGGGCGGCAGGAGTAGGCTTTATTCTTCATGCAATAGTCAATCTGATAGTGTTTAATCTTTCAAAAAGCGAAGGCATAGAAAGGATAAGAAGAGGATACATTGATAACAGGTTTATCGCGGAGCTTTTAAGGATACTGATCCACTTTTCACCCTATGGGATAAGCCTTGACTTAAACAGGTTCTGCGCAGGGGATAAGAAGCTTGCGTGTTATATCAAGCATTCACTGGATGATGATAAACGAAGAGTGTATAATATCGATCAGGGCTCGATGAGGATGGCGATCCGTCATATTATCGAGCTCATAGATGAACAGGTTTCCTATCATAAGATATCTGCGGCCCGCTTTAAGAGTATATCCGATTCCCTTTCAAAGTGGTGGAAGATCCTTTTTAAGACGGGATTTGCAGTCACGATCTTAAGAGGGGTTTTTCAGGGGGTCCTGAATTATATGGATATGGGGGAATACGAGGGCCTTTACAGCACCTTCGCAAATGCCGTGGCTTTTCTTGTTCCGGCATGGGCGGCATATTTTTCCTCAAAGTCCACCCAGAATAATTATGTATATAATTATAACAACCATGAGCTTATGATCAGTAAACTGTCTGTCATAAGGAACAGGCTTGATCTGCTTCTTAAACGGGAACAGATCCCTATGGAGATCGTCGAGGTCGTGATATCGGAGCTTTCGGAGATCATGCTTCTTGAGGATACCTCACAGTGGCGCAGGCAGTATATGAATACCGTGATAAAACCATTATAAAAAATATCCGTGGAACCGTAAAAGATCGGTTCCCGGGGTATAGTAAGCGTCATTTTTTATGACGCTTTTAAAAGATCGTTTTGACAGAAAACATGGAAAAAGAAGCAACAGAAGAATCAAAAAAAGAATCGGCAGAAAGAGGGACAGAAAAGAAAGACATTGTTTTCGAATACTATGCCTTTATAAGCTACAGCCATGCGGATAAGAAGGTGGCGCATGCGCTGCAGTCGTGGCTGCAGCAGTACAGACTTCCAGCTGCGCTTATTAAGGGACAGTCCTCCGTTCCGAAACGCCTGTCTCCTGTTTTTCTGGACAAGTCAGACCTTATCGCAAGGGGAGATCTTAACGATTCGCTCCATAAAAATCTGGACGTTTCCAGATACCTCATCCTTTTATGTTCTAAAGAAAGCGCGAAGTCAAAATATGTCAATGATGAGGTAAGGTATTTTATCGGCCTCGGCAGAGAGGATCAGATCATCCCGGTGATAATAAACGGAACTCCTCATGCAAAGGACGAGAGCGAGGAATGCTTTCCTCCCGCGCTGCTTTCTCTTTCAGATACCAAGGAGCTTTTGGGCATCAGCCTTCCCGAACATGGGAGAAGGGATGCTTTTTTAAGGATAGTGGCAACGATCCTCCAGCTCAAGCTCGACATGCTGAGAAAGAGAGACGGGGCGATACGGAGGAAAAGACGGTTTTTGATCATTGCCGCAGCGCTTGTTATCTGTGCTGCCTCTTTTTCCCTGATCTGGTACAATACTCCGCATGCGAAATACTATCTTGATTATACCTACAGATGGGAAAAACCGGTAGGGCTTTTTGAACTCAGCAATTCCCGGAGAAAGCATATGTTTTATTCCTATCGTCTGACAACGCTCAGAGGGGAGCCGGTGAAGCTTGAGAGGGTCAACTCGGCCGGAAAACTCACCGATCCGGAAATCGCCAATCTGTTTACCGAACTTCCGAAGCTTGTTTTTTCGGAGAACGGTGTCGAATGCTATGACAAATATGACCGGATGCTCTACCGCAAGCAGTATACAAAGAACCTTCAGGCCGTTGATTTCTACAGACCGGGAGATGATGACCTGCCCTTTGCCCTGAGCCTTGATTCTTCCGATGCCCTTCAGTTTTATGCGGGAAGTCCTGATTCGAAAGTGGGTCAGAATCGCGGAGGAGCGATCCGTTATGCCCAGGACTATGATGAAAACGGCTATATGACCATGAGGCTCTATAAATCAGATAACCATGGCGGTGATGATGGAAGGGGTACTCCCGTTCAGGACGGAAACGGTATCTATGGCATACGCGTATCAAGGGATGATCTCGGACGGGTCACGGGATACTGCTATGTGGATTACGAAGGGAGCGATATACAGTCCTCCCAGGGCGAGAGCGGGAGAAATTACTATTATGATGAAAACGGTCTGCTCATAAGGGCGGAGAGAGTAAACGCAAAGGGAGATATCATTAAGGGACCTAATAATGATGCCATTCAGGAAATGAAATATGACGAGTACGGCAATCTCGTGGAATTTTCCACTCTGGACGAAAAAGGTGAGCCTGTTCTGTCAGCGAAGAACGATGCAGTCGTTTTCAGATATGTATATGATGAAAACGGGTTTATGACAGAACAGCGGTTTTTTGACACGGAGGGACTGCCAAAGAGCGTACAGGGAGATGTTTGTTCCGTTAAGTGCACTCCTGATGAAAACGGAAGACAGGTGAAGTTCGAATTCTCAGATAAAAATGATGAGCCCGTGCTCTGCGAGGCCGGCTATGCAGGTTATGACATGAAGTTAAATGAAGAAGGGCAGTTAACGGAAATACGTTATTTCGATCTGGATGGAAATACAGCAATGTCAACGGATATAGGGGCTCATATTATCTGCCAGGAATATTTAAACGGCCTTAACGTCCGTACGGATTACTGTGATGAAAACGGCGATCCCGTGATCAGCGCATTCGGCTATGCCTCGGTCTGCAGAGAGTACGATGATTCCAATCAGATTTTAAAGGACTGGTGCCTGGGTACCGACGGAAAACCCATGTTAAACCCTTACGGCTACTGTGAACAGCGGTTTGGCTATACAGACGGAAATGTATCCTGGTGGGCTTATTTTGACGAAAAGGGGGAGCCATGCTCCGACAGCAACGGGGTTTCTACCTATTCCTACACCTATGATAACGGAAGAGTGAAGTCTTTGGCATGCTATGGGACAAAGGGGGAGAATGTACTCTGCAAGGACGGCTATTATATGATTTACTATGATTATGATGAAAAGGGCAGGCTCACGGATGCTGTATATTACGATTTAAACGGGGAGATAATTGAATTAAAATAAAAGGGGGCAAAGCAGGGAAATGATCCGGTCTGACGATCGGATCGGTACAAACTTAAAGTTCGTACCCGGGCGGACGATTTACACTGTAAATCGGTGCAGTCCCGGGAAAAAAAGGAGGATATTACGTATAATGAAAGTGAAAAAAGTCTGTTATCGTGCGGCGGCGATACTTGCGGGTATGCTTTTTCTTAACGGCTGCAGCGTAACCATTGATACCGAGAACAGAAATAACAGTATTGAAAGTTACCAGGTGCAGTACGACTTAAACGGCGGAACACTTATAGAAGGTGAGCTTCTCCAGACGGTCCAAAGAGGAGATATGGCTAAGGAACCGAAGACTGAGAGGGAGGGCTATAAGTTTGACGGCTGGACAAGGTCATCCGAGAATATCATTTCAGACAGGGTGATCACGGCAAAATGGAAGACAGCATATCGGGTTGAGTTCGATCCGGCCGGCGGCGAGCTTGTGTCGGGGGAACTCATACAGCAGGTCGGAGAGGGAGATCTGCCAAGAACCCCGGCAGTTTCCAAACCGGGTATGAACTTTAAGGGATGGTCACCCGCAGTCAGGGAGACCTATGAGGAAGCCAGATATGAAGCTACCTGGAGCAGGATACAGTCATCGGCCTCGGAGATCTTTAAGCTTATATCCCCTGCCGTTGCGGAAGTAACCATCTATGATGAAGGAGGACAGGAAGAGAGCTTCGGAAGCGGCTTTTTCGTAGACGGAGAAGGGAAGCTTGTGACGAATTATCATGTGATGGAAGGCGCATATTCCGCAACCGCTCTGTTAAGTGATGGCAATGAATATGAGATTACCGATATTCTTGCAAGCAACAGGCTTCTGGATCTGGCGATCGTGCAGGTTGATATAAGCGGAAACGAGCATCTCGTATTATCGGATACAAGTGTTATGACCGGAGAAACGGTATATGCCCTGGGAAGTTCGAGGGGTTTTACGGGTACTTTCTCGCAGGGTATCGTATCCAATGCTGCGAGATATTTCGGGGACGAAAAGTATATCCAGATCACGGCGCCCATCTCTCCGGGAAACAGCGGAGGGCCGTTAGTCAACGTATACGGGGATGTGGTAGGAATAAATACCATGACCTATGCGGAAGGCCAGAACCTTAATTTCGCCATAGATATCGCTGAGCTCGGATATCTTGATATGGATTCTCCGATGACCATCGAAGAATTCTATGAGCAGACAAGTTATGAAGAAGCCATGAATGCGGCTGCAGAGAAATTCCTGTCACAGGCGGAATACTATGAGGCGGAATCGAATGATTCCTATCCCAATGCGGACGGACTGACCGGAGATTATTCGGCCGGATCCATTTACGGGGTGGAGGATATTGATATTTTCTATGTGATCACGGAAAAACCCGGAGAGATCCTTTTTGAAGCCGTTCCCTTCAGGATACAGGAATGTGATGCACTGGACGGGCAGGTTACTATGTTTAAAGATGATAATTATGAGGATATTAACGATCTGGAAGTCTTAGATACTCTTACTCCTTCCGAAGACTATGATTTTTCGATGGAGCTGGTTTCCGTTATAGAGGCGGATACTCCCGGTATTTATTTCCTCGAGCTTTCACAGAACCTGGAATATGAGACCGAAGAACCTGTTTATTATCTGGCAAGGGCTACGTTCATTGAAAAAGAGGATGAGGAATAGTCCTTTAAAAAAGTGCCGGACAGACTGCCTTACCGGAATTTGATCATAACCCCGCAATGAGGCTTTAAAATGACAATTTCAGCTTGATTTTTGGGCATTTATAGACTATAATCTTTACATACCTGAAATGTCCGACAATTCTTGATGTTTTGAACCTACATTACTTTAAACGGGATTCTTACATCGCCATGCGGATGTCAAGCCTTATTTAGCGGTTCCGCCGCTACTTCGGAGGACGGCAGATGTATGGTTGCGGATACCCACCTAGCCTTAGCTAGGAGTCAAAATTCAAGAACCGGCATTTTGGGTAGATCGTTGTAAAGCAACGATAAACCGCGAGTTCAATTACGGATTCGCGGTGATTCGTTACCCGGTAACGATAGGTGGTCAGAATAAGAGAGAAGCGTCGGTTTCTCTCTTTTTCTCTGTTTACTGCCGCACGGCCTGTCCGGTGATCTTTGCGGCTGAAACGATTACTTTTTGATATGAAGAAAACTGCGATCGGGATATACAGGGTTATAAAGGTTTTTTCCGACAGGCTCAGGGCCAATCATGTGGATGTCTATTCCGCATCCGCGGCTTATTATCTTTTCATAAGCTCCGTTCCGATGATACTGGCTCTGTTTGCGGTGGTGCCTTTTACCCCTCTTACCGAGGAAATTGTGGTAAAGGCTGTAGAACATATTCTTCCAAGCCGGTTTGACGAGTTTGCGGTCTCCATGATAAATGAGACCTATGAAAATCATTTTACCATACTCTCCATATCGGCGATCGCCGCCATCTGGTCCGCCGCGAGAGGCTTAATGTCCATACGAAGGGGATTTGATGAGATATTTCATATCATGGAGCCGTATAATTATGTGATAATCAGGCTGAAATCCGCTTTCTATACGCTTATAATGATCATCATTATGGCCCTGGAACTTATGTTCGGAGCCTTCGGCCAGTCCATAATAAGGCTCATTGACAGGTATTATCCAGGGCTTGCTATCACGAGCAGCATCGGTCAGTTTTATACGAACCTGGCTTTTGTCGTGGGCGCATTTATAGTACTTCTGCTATTATACTGTTTTCTTCCCAGAAAGAAACAGAAGATAAAAAGCCAGCTTCCCGGCGCCGTTGTGGCGACGCTTGCGATGTCCGGTTTTTCGATGCTCTTTTCATTGTTCCTGAATTATACCATGGACAGTTTTTCGATGTACGGGTCTCTTGCTACCGTAGTCATATTGCTTTTATGGCTTTACGTCAATATGTACATAATGTTTGTCGGAGCTCAGATAAACAGTGTTTTTGCAGACAGACTGTTCTTTTTGAGGAAGATAAAGGGATTTAAGGAAAACGTCTCCGATCTTGAGGTCGAAGCGATCATCAAAGCGATAGAGGATGACAGAAACAGGCCTCCCATGTCGCAGGAGGATGGGAATGCAAAGGATAACGAGGACAGATTTATGAACATAATAAGCTTTAAAAAGCTTTATGAAAGAAGAGAGAAAAACAGGGAGATATCCGCAAAAAAATAATTTGTATTAGTATTATCCAATTATTTTTTAAAAAACAAAAAATAATTGTAATAAGGTCAGGATTTACTGACGTAAATCCATTATTGCCGAAAATATGTAAAAAACACATATTTTCGGTCCCAATTATTTTTTAAAAAACAAAAAATAATTGTTAGGAGGTAATTTTTAAGATGAGAGAAATGATCGAAAAATTCAGGGGACAGTTCTATAAGAAGCTTGACGAGGTCAACGATGTCAAGGCTCTTGAGGAACTGAGGCTCGATTTTTTAAGCAAGAAGGGCCAGATATCCACCCTCATGAAGGAGCTGGCAAAGGTGCCGGGAGAGAAGAAAAAAGAATACGGAATGGTGATCAACAGCTTTAAGCAGGAGCTTACCGATGTCTTTGAGCAAAGAAAGTCGGATATAATAAAAAAGCAGGAACAGTTCCTTATAGACAGTGCCGAGAGATATGATGAATCGCTTCCGACTTCCGAGCCGTGCGGTTCTTATCATCCGATCACGCTTGTACAGCGTGAGCTGGAGGATATCTTTGAGTCGATGGGTTTTGATGTTGAAGACTATAATGAGATAGTGGATGACTACCATTGCTTTGAAGCCTTAAATATCCCCAGGTTCCATCCGGCCAGGGATATGCAGGACACCTATTATCTAACGACACCGAACCAGCTTCTTAAGAGCCATACTTCGGCCGCCCAGAATGCCATACTTAGAAAATACGGTCCGGCTCTTAAGGAAAACGGCAGACCTATAAGGGCCGTGTTCCCCGGAAGATGTTTCAGGAACGAAGCGATAGACGCGAGCCATGAAAATACCTTCTTCCAGATGGAAGGGATAATGGTTGATAAGGATATTTCAATATCCAATCTTATTTATTTCATGAAGACCATGCTTTCGGAAGTGTTTGGAAGAGAAGTGACGGTAAGGTTAAGGCCGGGCTTCTTCCCTTTTGTGGAACCGGGCTTTGAGCTTGACATCCAGTGTCTTATCTGCGGGGGAAAGGGCTGCTCTTCCTGCAAGAACTCAGGCTGGCTTGAGCTGTGTCCCTGCGGGATGATCCATCCCAATGTCCTTATACACGGAGGCATAAATACCGAGGAGAATCCGTTTGAATACACGGGCTTTGCCTTCGGGCTCGGGCTCACAAGGCTTGCCATGATGAAGTACGGAATCGGTGACATAAGGGCGTTTAACAGCGGCGATCTTAATACATTAAGCCAGTTTGTAAGCAGGTAGGAAATAATATTACGTAGAATAAATTAAATAAACTCAGAGAATTATTCGGAGGAATCAGTATATGTTTGTTTCAATGAACTGGATCAGGGATTTTGTTGATCTTAATGGTGAAGATATAGAAAAGCTTATTCACAGGTTCACACTTGCTACCGCAGAGGTTGAGGGCATCGAATATAAAGGAAGGGACATAAAAGACGTTGTTGTCGGAGAGATCCTTTCGTGTGAGCCCCATCCCGACTCGGATCATCTGCATCTGCTGAAGGTGGATTCGGGTGACGAGGTTTTTGATGTGGTATGCGGTGCCCCGAATGCAAGGGCAGGGATAAAGACCGCGTTTGCAAAGATTGGCGCACAGGTCGGAGAAATAAAGATAAAACCGGCAAAGCTCAGGGGGCAGACCTCTAACGGTATGTGCTGCTCCGCGAAGGAGATAGGGATCTCGGATGACCACTCGGGGATCATGGAGCTTGATCCTTCATATAAGAACGGAACTGACCTGAAGGAGCTGTTCCCGATCGAGGATATCATATTTGAGGTGGATAATAAATCCCTTACCAACCGGCCGGATCTCTGGGGGCATTACGGGATGGCAAGAGAATTTGCTGCGCTCACCGGAAAGCCTCTTAAACCCCTTCCGGTAATGGAGGTTCCCTATGAAGGGGAGGAATACGTAAAGGTCGAGATAAGAAATCCTGAGCTTGCGTACAGATACACAAGCTTAAGGGTTGAGAACATTACAAAGAACGAGAGTCCGATGGAAATGCAGATAAGGCTCTATTACTGCGGTACCAGGGCGATCAATCTTCTGGCGGACCTTACGAATTATCTTATGCTTGAACTTGGGCAGCCTACCCATGCGTTTGACGGAAACAGGATAACAAAGATAGTCGTGGATACTCCGGAGGAAGCTTTCAGCTTTACGACACTTGACGGGATCGAGAGAGAGATCACGAAGGATACTTTGATGATATATGACGAGCCCGAGGAAGGAAGGCTTGTTCCCGTTGCCATAGCCGGAATAATGGGCGGTCTTGACAGCGAGATAGTTGACAATACCAGCTCCGTAGTGCTGGAGTCCGCGAACTTTGACGCGGTATGCATAAGGAAATCCGCCGCCAGGCTTGCCCACAGGACCGATGCCTCGGCAAGATATGAAAAGACTCTGGATCCGGAGACTACGATGCTTGCGGCGAAAAGATTCGTAAAGCTTCTGGCCGATATCGATCCGGGCTGCAGCTTTGTTACCGGGATAACCGATGTTTACCCCACTCATTTCCCGGAGATCACGGTTAATATTGATAAGGCCTTCGTTGACAGATATACGGGTATTGATATATCCGGTGACATGATAATGAACACTTTAAACGCCCTCGGATTCGAGACAGAAAGAAACGGGGATGACTTCTCCTTAAAGGTTCCCTCCTTCAGGGCAACGAAGGATATCAGCATGAAGGCCGATATCGTGGAAGAGGTCACAAGGATCTACGGCTATGACAATTTCGAAATAAAGACGACCCGTTCCCCTCTTTTCCCGGCAAAGACCACAAAGAGGCGGTACGAGGAGAATATGATAAAGGATCTCCTTGTAAAAACCTATTCCATGCATGAGGTACATACAAGGATCTGGTGCGATCCGGATGAGCTAAGAAGCATAGGACTTACGCCGGAGGATAATGTAAGGCTTCTCGGAAGCTCTGACGAACAGGATACCGGGATACTCAGGACTTCGATGTTTGAAAGCTTCCTGCCGCTTATATACAACAACAGGAACTATTCCTCCAAATTCTCCGTGTTTGAGATCGGGCGTACTGTCGACGGAGAAAACGAGGACAGGACGGCTAAAGAAAAGAGAATGCTCGCGGTAGGCATGTATTCCAAGGCGGACAGTGAAAAAAATCTGTATTTCGAGGCTGTACAGTTCATCAATACCATGGTATCCGAGCTTAAGCATAAAAAGGTTTCCTATGTCAGGACGGAGCCTCTTCACAGCTGGCAGCATCCGAAGAATACGTCCCTTATAAAGATTGACGGAAAAACGATCGGTGTTCTCAACACTGTTCATCCCGGAACCCTGTCAAATATATCAAAAAACGGCTTCATAGTCTGTATCGAGATAGACATGGACGCGCTTCTTTCGATAGACAAAAAGGAATACGAGTTCGATGAGCCTTCAAGGTTCCCCGGCATTGAATATGATCTTTCGCTGCTTATCCCTGAGGGGATGCGTTTCGAAGAGATCGAAGAGGCGTGGAAGGGCTTAAGGATAGGATCCCTAAAGAAGGTTTCGGTAATAGATATTTACGATTCGGAGCTTGTAAAAAGCATAACCCTGAGATTCTTCTTCTGCCTTGACGACAGGACGCTTACGAGCGAAGAGGTACAGGGACATATTGATGCGATCCTTGCTAAGCTTTCCGGGATGGGGATAAGGCTTAAGGGATGACGGAGGATGTAAAAGGACTTCGGACTTCCGATTATTATTACGAGCTTCCAAAGGAGCTCATCGCCCAGGATCCGCTTGAAAAACGCTCTGATTCGAGGCTCCTTATACTTGGCAGGGACACAGGGGAGATACGGCACGGACATTTTTCCGACATAACGGGTCTTCTGAGACCGGGGGACTGCCTGGTCTTAAACAATACAAGGGTGATCCCGGCAAGGCTTATCGGAGTAAAGGAGGATACCGGCGCAGAGGTTGAGATATTTCTTCTTAAGAGAAAGGACAAATATGTCTGGGAAACTCTCGCGAGGCCGGGAAAGAAGCTTAAGAAGGGGGCAAGGGTAAGTTTCTCCGACGGGAGCCTTAAGGCGGAGATAGAAGGTGTCCTTGAAGACGGCAACAGGCTGGTGCGTTTTGAATACGAGGGCGTTTTTGAAGAGCTTCTTGACAGGCTCGGAGAAACACCGCTTCCTCCTTATATTACGCATAAGCTTGATGACCGCGGACGTTATCAGACGGTATACGCAAAGTACGACGGTTCGGCCGCCGCACCCACCGCGGGACTCCATTTTACCAATGAGCTTCTTGGTGAGATCGAAGCGTCCGGCGTATCACTTGCGTATGTGACCCTGCATGTGGGGATTGGAACCTTCAGGCCCGTAAAATGCGAAAATATACTTGAACATCATATGCATACTGAGCAGTATGAGGTGACGGCCGACGCGGCTGCAAAGATAAACGGGGCGAAAAGTAAGGGAGGACGGATAATCGCGGTAGGGACTACGAGCTTAAGAACTATTGAAAGCGCCTTTGACAACGGTTCTGTCCACGCAGGAAAGGCGGAGACGGGGATCTTTATTTATCCCGGCTATGAATTTAAGGTGGCGGACTGCCTTATAACCAATTTCCACCTGCCGGAATCTACGCTCCTCATGCTTGTGAGCGCGCTTGCGGGAAGGGAAAACGTACTCAGGGCCTATGAAGAGGCAAAGCGCCTGAAATACAGGTTCTACAGCTTCGGTGATGCCATGATCATTATATAAAACAGCCGGTAATAAATCTTTGACTATCTGTCAGTTAGTTGATATGATAAGATTACGGTTTGTGCCGATTCGATCTTTGATCGGATTATTACAGTTTATTTCCTTTCTGAGGGGAAAAGGAGAGAGATGGAAGAGAAAAGAAAAGCTAAAAGACTGGTGCTGAATGCACATGTTATCATCCGCAGGCTGGACAGCGGCAAAAATGAAAGGATACCTGTTGATGTTACGGATTTAAGCAAAACAGGGATAGGCTTTAAAAGCACCCAGATGTTAGAGCTTCATTCCATGTATGAGGCCGAGATCGTTCTATGGACAAAGGAGACGATAAACTGCTTCATAAGCATTACGAGAGCGGATCAAAAAGGGGATGAGATGACATACGGGGCATCTTTCGTGGGAATGAATGAAAAGGATTCCTGTAAGATAGACATCTATGACATGTTTGAAGAATCAAAGAAGTAGAAACACGGATCAGGCAGAGTTTTTAACGTCGTTACGTTTTTTGATGATTTTACGAAGATATGGCTGAAGATGAGCAGAAAACCCCGACGCTATTAATGATCATCAACGGGGTCGGGATACTAGAGGATAAAGAGAATAATGTGATTTACAAGGCGCATACTCCGGTGCTCGATTCACTCATGGAGGATTATCCGTGTGTTAAGGGACTTTCAAGCGGAATGGCAGTCGGACTTCCAGGAGGACAGGCCGGCAACTCGGAGGTCGGGCATATAAATATCGGCGCCGGCCGCATAGTATACCAGCAGCTTACCAAGATCTCCAAGGAGATCCAGTTCGGTACCTTTGATAATAACGCAGCTCTAAATGCTGCTATAGATTTCTGCAGACAGAGGGATTCCTGTCTCCATATCATGGGGCTTATCTCAGACGGCGGGGTCCATTCACATATCACACATCTTTATGCTCTTTTGGAGCTTGCAAAAAAGAGTGGCCTGTATAAGGTTTATGTGCATTGTTTTCTGGACGGAAGGGACACCGATTCGTCCTCTGCCCTGTTTTATCTCGAAAGGCTTCAGTCTAAGATGAGGGAGATCGGCGTCGGGGAGATAGCAACGGTCATGGGCCGGTTTTACGCGATGGACAGAAGCGGCAGATATGACAGGATAAAGCTGGCTTATGCGGCGATGGCCTATGGGGAGGGAAACAAAGCCTCAAATCCCGAAGAAGCCGTTTCCTCGGCATATTTAAGGGGTGAATCCGATGAATTTGTGACCCCTACGGTGATCGTTAACGGCGGCGTTCCGGTGGGGAACATAAATGACGATGATGCGGTCATTTTCTTTAATTTCCGCGCCGACAGGGCAAAGGAACTTACAAAGGCTTTCTGCGATGAAGAGTTTAAGCTGTTTAAGCGGGAACAGAGACCGGATACCTTCTTTACCTGCTTTACGGAATATGATCCCGAGATCGAGAATAAGGCGGTTGCTTTTCCGCCTGAATTTATCGTAAACAATCTTGTACACTGGCTTGACCAGTACGAATATAAAACGGCCGCCATCACCGAGACCGAAGGCGCGTCATACCTTATGAATTCCTTTATGGGAAATGTCTTTGAGCCCTATGACAACCTGGAAGCCACTGTAATTAATTCACCGAAGGTCATTTCCTATGATTTAAAACCCGAAATGGCGAGTTCGGATATAACAGACGCGGTCATTAAGGCCGTTCGGTCGGGTCTGTATGATCTTATCGTTTTCAATTATGTGAATATCGATATCTGTGGACATATGGCGCAGGAAGAACCGCTTATAAGCGCAATAGAAGCGGTGGATAAAAATATCAGAAGGATCCTTGAGGTGTTAAAGGAAACCGGATGCTCCATGCTTATCTGTTCAGATCATGGAAATGCCGAGAGGATCATGTCGGATAATAACGAAAAGTTAAAATCAAACACGAATAATCCTGTGCCGATCAATTTGATAAATTTTAACAGAAAATATAAGCTCAGGCAGGGCGGTTGCCTTGCGGATATCGCGCCTACGGTCCTTGACATGATGGGGCTTTATAAGCCGGCGGAAATGACGGGACGCTCACTCCTTGTCCCTGTATGACAAGGGTAAGGGTAAGCCGCTTTATCGGATCTTTTACGTCGCATTTTCCGCGTTTTCGGTTTATGTTAAAAAAGATCTGATTTGGTAGATTGGACTAACTATAGTCCCGATAGATATACAAAACATAAAGGAGGATTTTTATTATGATGAAGCTTGTGCTTGTCAGACACGGCGAAAGCGAGTGGAATAAGCTTAACTTATTCACCGGCTGGCATGATGTCGACCTTAGCGAGAAAGGACATGAGGAGGCCATGCAGGGCGGACGCATCCTTAAGGAGGAGGGCTATGATTTTGACGTGGCTTATACCTCATATCTTAAGAGAGCTATCCATACGCTTAATCATATCCTTGACGAAATGGACCGTAACTGGATCCCGGTGATCAAGGCATGGCAGCTTAACGAGAGGCATTATGGAGCGCTGCAGGGGCTTAATAAGTCAGAGACCGCCGAAAAATACGGTGAGGACCAGGTTAAGATCTGGAGACGTTCCTTTGATGTAAAGCCTCCCGCATTAGAGCCGGAAAGCCCGGAAGCTCCCCGAAATCAGGAGATGTTCAGAAACGTTGACAAGAGCGTGCTGCCGCTGCATGAAAGCCTTGAAACGACTATCGAGAGAGCCGTTCCTTATTTCAACGAAGTCATCAAGAAGGATATGCAGGCAGGCAAAAGGGTTATCATTGCCGCCCACGGGAATTCCCTCAGGGCTCTCGTTAAGTATTTCGATAATATTTCCGATGAAGATATCATCGGAGTGAACATCCCTACCGGAGTGCCTCTGGTATATGAGTTCGATGACAATTTCAATGCCGTCAATCACTATTATTTAGGTGATCAGGAAGCTTTAAAGGCTAAAATGGAGGCCGTTGCGAACCAGGGCAAGGCGAAATAACAGCAAAAAAGCGCCTTTGCATAAACATACGGCGTGGTTTTTACGGCTTTGCGGCCTGCAGAAAAAGGCTAATTAGTAAAAACTTTTGATATAATATTGAATTCCCCGATACTTTTTAGTAAAATATTACCAGGGTGTCGGGGGATTCTTATTTTTTTTGTGTATTTTTCCGGCAGACCTGCGGAGTTATTACCGTATCATTGGGTAATAGTCACCTATTAATAAAGGATGGAGGATTTATATTGTTATGAATGTTTATACCGGTGACAAGATCAGAAACGTTGTTGTTATGGGACATGGCGGGGCAGGAAAGACTACTCTTGTCGAGGCGTGCGCATATCTTTCGGGAGTAGTGACCCGAATGGGAAAGGTAAGCGACGGGAATACCATATCCGATTATGATAAAGAGGAGCAGAAACGTAAGTTTTCAATCGAAACCAGTGTGGTTCCCATCGAATGGGAGCAGAACAAGATCAATTTCCTTGATACGCCTGGATATTTCGATTTCATCGGAGAGGTTGAAGAGGCAGCCGGAGCGGCCGCAGGCGCGGTAATCGTGGTTTCGGGCAAGGCAGGTCTTGAAGTCGGCGCCGAGAAGGCTTTGGAGCTCTGTGATAAGGACAAGCTTCCCAAGATCATCTTTGTAAGCGACATGGATGTGGAGAATGCCGATTTTGACAAGGTTCTGGAAGGGCTTACCGACAAGTACGGAAATAAGGTGGCGCCTTTTATGATCCCCATAAAGGAAAATGACAAGATCACGGGCTATGCAAGCCTTATAAGCGAGACCGGCCACAAATTCGACAAAGACGGAAAAACGACGGACTGTGATGTTCCCGATGATGTTAAGGCATCCCTTGAGTCATACAGAGATACGCTTATGGAAACAGTTGCCGAGACCTCCGAGGATTTCATGGAGAAGTATTTTGCGGGCGAGACCTTTACTACAGAAGAGATCAGGGAAGCCGTAAAGCAGAATATCAATGATGGCTCAATAGTTCCGATCCTTTTCGGCTCGAGCATTAACTGCTACGGCGTAAGGACGCTTCTTGAAGATATTATCAAGTATTTCAGGAGCCCCAACACGATGAAGATCCAGGGGACGAACAAGAAGACCGATGAACCTTTCGATGCCGATTACGATGTATCAAAAGCCAAGTCTGCATATGTCTGGAAGACCATCGTTGATCCTTTCATCGGTAAATATTCACTCATCAAGGTCTGCTCCGGAGTTATCAAGTCAGACGACACGCTGTTCAACTATGATAAGGATACTGAGGAGAGAATATCCAAGCTGTATATCTTAAGAGGCAATAAGCCTATTGAGGTGGCTGAGCTTCAGGCCGGGGATATTGGTGCCATACCGAAGCTTACAAGCACGGCTACGGGCGACACTCTTTCCACAAAGGCAACACCGATCGTGTTTAAGGCCACGGAGATCAGCAAGCCCTATACCTATATGAGGTATAATGCAAAGAATAAGGGCGATATCGACAAGGTTTCAAGCGCCCTTCAGAAGATGATGCAGGAAGATCTCACCTTAAAGAACGTTAACGATGCCGAGAACAGACAGACACTCCTTTACGGAATGGGAGACCAGCATCTCGAGATCATCCAGAGCAAGCTCCAGAATGTATATAAGTGTGAGATAGAGCTTATGCAGCCCAAGGTGGCTTACCGTGAGACCATCAGAAAGAATTCGGACGTTGAGAGCAAGTATAAGAAGCAGTCCGGAGGACATGGACAGTACGGACATGTAAAGATGCGTTTCGAGCCTTTGGGATCGATGGACAAGTCATATGAATTCGAGCAGGTGGTAGTCGGCGGCGCCGTACCCAAGAACTATTTCCCTGCCGTTGAAAAGGGACTTACCGAATCCGTACAGAAGGGCCCTCTTGCTGCTTATCCGGTTGTAGGCGTAAAGGCCGTTCTCTATGACGGATCATATCATCCGGTCGATTCCTCTGAGCAGGCGTTCAAGATGGCTACCATCCAGGCCTTCAAGAAGGGTATCATGGATGCTTCACCGGTTCTTCTTGAGCCCATCGCTTCCTTAAAGGTTACCGTTCCCGATGATTATACGGGTGACGTTATGGGTGATCTTAACAAGAGAAGAGGAAGGGTTTTAGGAATGAATCCTACTCCCGGCGCTCTCGGAAAGACTACGGTAGAGGCTGAGATCCCTATGACAGGGCTTTACGGTTATTGTACGATCCTTCGCTCCATGACAGGAGGAAGAGGTGTATATGAATATGAGTTCATCCGTTATGAGCAGGCTCCTTCGGATGTTCAGGAGAAGGAAGTAGCTGCAAGGGCCAGCAAGCTTAACGACGATTCGGCAGAGGATTAAATTTAAAGGATTTACTCCGTTAATTTAAAATTTCCGAAAGGTTTCAGGGAAACAGTTATCACTGCAGGCTTTGAGCTGATCAAAGACAGGGTTTGCTATAATGATAAGAAGTCGGGGCGTACCGGGGAAACGGTACGCCCTTTTTTAATCGGCGTTTCACTGATTGACACTTTGAACTTTCAAGAATAAAATAGAGAAATAATAATCCTGAGCGCTCGATTTGCTTCGCAAATCGGCGCAGTACTTAAATATGAGAAAGGGGACACAATGGACGCATATAATCACAGAGCGGTAGAAAAGAAATGGCAGGAATACTGGGATGAAAATAAGACCTTTAAGACCGAGGAGGGCGATTATTCCAAGCCGAAGTATTATGCTTTGGTGGAATTTCCCTACCCGTCGGGGCAGGGGCTTCATGTAGGACATCCGAGACCTTATACCGCGCTGGATATTGTTGCGAGAAAGAGAAGACTTCAGGGATATAACGTTCTTTTCCCGATGGGATGGGATGCCTTTGGCCTTCCTACGGAAAACTATGCCATAGCAAACCATATCCATCCAAAGACCGTCACGAAGAATAATGTGGGCCGGTTTAAGGCACAGCTTAAATCTCTCGGGTATTCCTTTGACTGGGACAGAGAGATCAATACGACCGATCCCGATTATTATCACTGGACCCAGTGGATCTTCCTTAAGCTGTTTAAGAAGGGTCTTGCCTATAAGGCGGAGATGCCGATCAACTGGTGTACGTCCTGTAAGGTCGGGCTTGCCAACGAGGAGGTGGTAAACGGCGTATGCGAGCGCTGCGGAGCTCCCGTTATCAGAAAGGCCCAGAGCCAGTGGATGCTTAAGATCACGGATTATGCCGACAAGCTTTTAGAGGGTCTTGATACGGTCGATTATATTGAAAAAGTTAAGGTGTCCCAGAAAAACTGGATAGGCAAGTCAACGGGCGCCGAGGTGGATTTTAAGCTTTCGGGAAAGGAAGAGGTTCTGCGGGTTTACACTACCAGGCCGGATACTCTGTTTGGCGCGACTTATATGGTAATAAGCCCCGAACATCCTTATATCGAGAAATTTAAAGATGAAATAGAAAACTATGACGAGCTTATAAATTACAGGGAACAGGCTTCGAGGAAATCTGATTTTGAGAGAACTGAGCTTGCAAAGGAAAAGACGGGCGTCGAGATAAACGGCCTCAGGGCAGTAAACCCTGTGAATAACAAGGAGATTCCCATCTGGGTATCCGATTACGTTCTGATGAGCTACGGGACGGGCGCCATCATGGCTGTCCCGGCTCATGACGAGAGGGACTGGGAATTTGCAAAGAAATTCGGACTTCCCATAATAGAGGTTGTGGCTGGAAGCGATGTGCCGGTAACCGAGAAGGTGTATACCGATGTTACCGAAGGGATCCTTGTCAATTCCGATTTCTTAAACGGCCTTTCCGTAGCGGATGCCAAGAAAAAGATCACCGAATTCCTTGAAGAGAAGGGAATAGGAAATGCAAAGACCAATTTCAAGCTCCGTGACTGGGTCTTTTCCAGACAGCGTTACTGGGGCGAGCCAATCCCCATAGTTCATTGCGATGAATGCGGCTATGTTCCTATCCCGGAGGAGGAGCTTCCGTTAACGCTCCCCGAGGTCGAGAGCTATATACCCACGGATACGGGAGAGTCCCCGCTTGCGGCAATGACCGACTGGGTCAAATGTAAATGTCCCAAATGCGGGAAGGATGCTATGAGAGAGACGGATACCATGCCTCAGTGGGCCGGATCCTCGTGGTATTTCTTAAGATATACCGATCCCTGCAACAAAAATGAGCTTGCGAGCAAGGAAGCCCTTAAATACTGGATGCCGGTGGACTGGTATAACGGAGGGATGGAGCATACTACCCTTCACCTGCTTTATTCGAGATTCTGGCACAGGTTCCTCTATGACGAGGGCGTGGTTCCCTGTCCCGAGCCATACAGCAAGCGTACGAGCCATGGAATGATACTGGGCTCGAACGGTGAAAAGATGTCAAAGTCAAGGGGCAATGTTGTAAATCCCGATGATATCGTTACCGAATACGGCGCGGACACACTGAGGACCTATGAAATGTTCATAGGAGCCTTCGATCTTTCCGCTTCCTGGAGTGATGAGGGCGTCAGGGGCTGCAGGCGTTTCCTTGAAAGAGTATGGAGACTTCAGGAGATACTTACGGACGGCGATGAATATTCAGAGGATCTCAACACTAAGATGCACCAGACAATAAAGAAGGTGGACGGAGATTACGAATCGCTTAAATACAATACGGCTATCGCCGCACTTATGACTCTGCTTAATGAGTTTGTAAAGAAGGGTTCGGTAAACAGGGCGGAATATAAGACCTTCCTTATGCTCCTTAATCCCGTTGCTCCGCACATCACGGAGGAACTCTGGGAAAGATCGGGATTTGAGGGCACGATAGCCTCATCGAAATGGTGTGAGTACGACGAGGAAGCCACAAAGGAGGACACGATCGAGATCGGCGTACAGGTCTGCGGCAAACTCAGGGGTACTGTGAAAATAGCGGCTGATGAGGAAAAGGAAAGCGCGATCGCAAAGGCTAAGGATGTCGATTCTGTAAAGAGCTTTCTTGAGGGAAAGACGATTGTTAAAGAGATATATGTGCCCGGAAAGATCGTAAACATCGTAGCTAAGTAACCGGAAAGGATCATTATGAATATCAGGGAAATGTATTCGGCTATAGGTGCGGATTATAACGAGGTCGCCGGAAGGCTTATGGATAACGAGGCCTTTATCATAAGGCTTGTAAAAAAATATGAGCAGGATACCAATTGCGAAAAGCTTGAGACGGCTCTTAAGGACGAGGATTACGGGGATGCCTTCGATGCCGTCCATTCCTTAAAAGGGCTCTCGGCGAACCTTGGCTTTACGAGGCTTTATAAAGCGTCTTATGAGCTTACCGAAGCGCTTAGGGCGGAGAAATATGACGGGGTTAATGAGCTTGGACGGGAAGTTATAAATGCCCATAAGGAAGTAATGGATAATATAAAAAAACTGGATTAAGGACCGCTGCTGCCGCTATGGAAGCATACGGCCGGAATGGTATTTTGTTTTTCGATCCTTAAATCAGAAGGAGACATAATGCAGGATTCAGCGCCGGAGCGCAGAAAGATTCTTATCACGGATGATTCGGAAATAAACCGGATGATCCTTTTGGAAATGCTTGAAAAGGATTATGATATCGTTGAAGCTTCCGATGGTGAGGAAGCTATAGAAATACTTAAAACTGAAGGGGATACTATCGACCTTTTGCTCCTTGACTGTGTAATGCCTAAAAAGGACGGCTTTGAGGTGCTTGCCGAAATGAACAGGCTCTGGTGGAAGGTTGATATCCCTGTCATAATGATCTCCGCGGAGAACGATCAGGCTTTCATGGTGAAGGCATATAATCTCGGAGCGGTGGATTATATAAACCGTCCCTTTAATTCCGTGATCGTAAGGCACAAGGTCGACGGGATCATGAGGATGCATAACAACGAAAAAAATCTGGTTGAGATCGCTACCTCTCAGATCATGGAGAAGCATCAGAACAACAACATGATGATCCATATCCTAAGCGGTATCGTTGAGTTTCGAAACGGAGAGAGCGGCCAGCATATCTTAAATGTCCAGACCCTCACGGATATGATAATGAGGGAGCTTATGAACATATCCGACAGGTACCGTATCACCGAAGAAGACCTGTATATGATACCGACAGCGGCGGCCCTTCATGATATAGGAAAGATATCCGTGCCTTCGAGCATACTTAACAAGCCCGGGGCTCTCACGACCAATGAATTTACGGTTATGAAAGCCCATACGACCGAAGGCTATACAATGCTGAGGTCGATAGAGGCTTATAAGAACGACCCGCTTATCCAGATGGCAAGTGCCGTATGCAGATGGCATCACGAGAGATATGACGGGAAAGGGTATCCGGACGGAATAAGGGGAGACGACATCCCTATCGCCGCGCAGATAGTGTCCCTTGCGGACGTCTATGATGCGCTTACAAGTGAAAGATGCTATAAAAGAGCCTATTCTCACGAAATGACGATGCACATGATATATAAAGGAGAGTGCGGAGACTTTAATCCGATTCTCATTGAGTGTATGAGGAATCTTGCTGACAAGATCCCGGAGAGGCTTAAGGAGGCTTCCTCCGCAAAGGCTTATGAAGAGGATATCCACAGGATCATAGAGAATACTCTGCGGCCGAAGTAATTCGGGTGTGGAATAAGTGTTACAAAAAAACACTATTTGTGTAGCTGGATTGCTTTTATAATCCAGCCTACCACATACATGATGTGAGGGTCAAAAGTTATATCACGCTTAGTTCCGCGATCCCCAATATTTGCAATCCGTTGGGGTTCTTTCCCCACTTCTTGCTCATATTGTGGCGGGTCATAAAGCCTTTTACCCACGGGCAGGCAGGCAAGCCTGCCGCGTGTTCGGGCTTTTGCCCCTGATATCGTTTATAATAAGCATATATAATGGCGGGAAAAAAGAAGAAGAAAACAAAACTTACAGGATCCGAAAAGCTGAGGCGCGTCGTTTCTATCATCTGCGGTATCGTAGGAGCGTTAAGCCTCGGCTATTTTACGTATTACTGCATTATGGCTTCGAACGCTTCGAAACAGGCGCAGGCTTTATCCGGGCTTAAGGATACCGAGGCTCCGGTGGCCGTCAAGCCGAAGGCAACGGTGAATCTTGATCTTCTGGAAGCGCCACCGGAAATACTTGAGGAATACCAGACTCTTTACGTGAAGAACAAGAGCCTTGCGGGGTGGCTTCGGATACCGGATACGGAGATAGACTATCCCGTTATGCAGACGCGAAACAATGATTATTACCTAAATCATGATTTTGACCAGAACGAGGATAAAAACGGGTCTCTTTTTATTGACGCGGAGTGCAGCATCTGGCCGAGAAGCGAGAATCTTATCATATACGGCCATAATATGAAATCCGGAAAGATGTTCGGAACCCTTGCGAAATATAAGAGCGAGGATTATTTCAAGAAGCATCCGGCAATTGAGTTTGATACCATCTACGAAAACGGCACGTATATGATCATGTATGTGTTCTCGGAGGTCGTGCATGAATCGAGTGAAGTCACTTTTAAATATTACCAGTTCATAGACGCCAATTCGGCAGAAGAGTACGATTCGAACATGAGGGCTATGGAGGAGATGTCCCTTTATGATACGGGGGTTCGCTCAACCTTCGGTGACGACCTTATCACCCTCTCAACCTGCGATTACGAGCCCGGTTCCGAGAGATTCGCGGTAGTGGCAAAGAGGGTGAA
>JAIKXO010000151.1 GCA_024684065.1 Lachnospiraceae bacterium | reverse complement strand
CATACAAATTATATTGTAAAACGTTTTCATAATTATTGGTAAGAATCTGTTCAAATGCACTATCAGAATTTATGAACCTCTTCACCTCCGGATCATAGTACCTGCTGTTGAGGTAGTACCACCCTGTCTCGGCATCAAGATAATACCCTCTGTACCTGAAGGGGTTCTTTTCCAGTATTCCATCTGTGTCGTTATAGTCCTTGTTGGGATTTACGGATATGATCTTTCCGTATGGATCATAGGCATAGCTACCCACGAGAGTTCCGTCTGAGGTATAAAGCGCAGACACGTCTCCCATGGCGTTCTTAATGACCGTATAGTGTTTTTCAAGACTACCGCCCTTTGAATAGCCTATCTCAAGCAGCTTTCCTTCGGGGGTATAATAGAAATTTAATAGCTCCTGATCCGCGCCTTCTCCTGTCTTCTGGGCCAGGATGGTGCTTCCGTTTATTACATATTCGGTTTCGGTATCACCCACCTTCTTTTTAAGGCGGATGCCTTCATAGCTGTAGGTGTATTCAGCCTTGAATCTCTCCTGTTCCTTATTCTCTGTTTCATCCGCGCCTGCGGCAGCGTCTTTAGATTTCTTCTTGTTCTGAGATTTTCCTTTTCCGATAAGCTCTACGCTTTCAAGCTCGCTTCCCCTGTGCCATTTTAATGTGTATCCTCTGTAGGAATCAGGATTTCCTCCCTTTCCCATCTTTATGGTCTGTTTTTCCCCGTTCTGGGTATAGGAGGTTATCTCATCCGGTGCCCCCACATCGTATGAGTATTCTTCGGTGTATTCTTTTCCGTTCACCTTACTTTTTGTTCCGGTAAGGTTTCCTATGGAATCATAAGCATATTCCCAGACATTCCCGGTAGACGGATCCGATGCTTTTGTAAGCCTTCCGAGGGCGTCATAGGTATATTCGGTATCATTATATCTGCTTACACGCCCTACCTTGTCATACTCAAGGGTATCCGACAGGGCGGTTATATCTTCCTTATCCTTCTTTATTGTGGTTTCAAGCTTCGCAAGCAGCTTGGTGGTATGATCGAAATCCTTGCCTGTATCAATGCCTTCCTTGCCGGCCCTGTCCTTTCCCAGGTATGAAAGGAGGCTCGTGACCTCCGCCCCGCCGCCGCGTGCCTTTTCTTCCCCGGTTGCTTTTTTCTTCTGGGGCGTGAAAACTTCGGTCGCAGTCCGCCCCAGGTTGTCGTACCTGCGCTTCATATATCCGCCGCTGGGAAGGAGCGCAGCGGTTATCTTATCATCCGTGGTATACCCATACTCAGAACGGAATGCCTTCCCGTCAAAGTAGTATGAAAACGAGGACTGCCTCCCGGCTTTGTCATAATAGCTTGAAAACACCACGCTGTCCTTCTTTGCTCCCTCATCATATATGGAAGAAGAGGTCACACGCTCTGCCGCATCATATGTTATTCCGTAGGTAAGCCTCGTGTTATCATCATATATCCTTGCAAGCCTTCCTTTGCTGTCATATTCATACCTCAGCCTGTCGCTGCCGCCAAAGCTGCGTTCCTTGATCAGCTCAAGGTTATTATATATCAGCGCGGCGCTGTCGCCATTTCCAAACTTAACGCTATTAAGCTTGCCGTTATAGCCATTATACGAATACTCGGCAAGAGCCTCATTTCCCTTCTTTATGGAAGTCACGTTCCCGAAGCTGTCGTAATCAAACGCATAGAAGGGTACATCCGCAAGAGTTATGGTCTTAAGCTGCGAGTGCTTTACCTTGTCATATCCAAATGCGACGCTGCCTGCGGCTTCTCTGCCTTCATCTGTCAGGGTCACCTTTGTGGGGTTAAGGTAGGAATCATATTCATAAGCCGTCATCTTGCCCTCGGCATCCGTCACGCTTTCAAGGGTACCGTTACTGCTGTTGTAATGGTAGCTTACGACATTCCCCCGGCTGTCCCTGGATGTTTCCACGAAGCGCCCGTCCTTGTCATACGTATTCTCCGTGCTCAGCTTTTTACCGTTGTTCCAGGAAAGCTCCGTCTTTAATACATTGCCAAACTCATCGTATGAATAGTCTGTATGGCTGACTTTCTTTTTAGGCTGTCCGAATGTATTTGTTTCCCTTATGAGATCATTGGTGTCATTGTCATATTTATAGACCTTCCTGGCTCCTCCGGGAGTCACCATCTTTTTCCGGCGGTCCCTGTTGTCGGTGGCATATTTCGTCTGCCTTTCCTTTCCTTTCTTTGTCAGGAGCCTGCCTGTGGATGTATATGTCCTTACATCCACGCCGTCCCTTGTGAGCATACAGGCATCGACAAGGAGGCTGCCGCATTCATGGTCAAAATGTATCTCTATGAGCTTACCATGCCAGCTCCGCGCCGGAAGCGCCATTGATACATACTGCCACCCTTTCACAGAGGTATTTATCTCGGCGTATGCCGCCGGCTGAAGGTCATCCTTATCTATGTGTTTTTTTATATATTCTACAAGGTCGGGATCCATGTCCTCATCAAACTCAGGCATGTCCCCCTCAATGTATATCCCGACCTTTCTGTTATCCCTCGCCGGGGCGCAGTCCGCCTTTACATAGCAGGAAAAAGTATATGAGGCATTCCCCGTTCCGAAATTCGGATTTACGACCAGGACTTTTTTCTGGGCTTCGTTTCCCTGTATGCACAGAGCCTTCTGGCCCTCTATAACCTTGTCGGTGCTATGGAGCTCCTTGTTTGTCACAAGGCTGGCATCCACTTCTCCCTGGCTGTTAGTATAAGTCCAGCCCTCCGGTATCACATCCGCCCGTCTCCCGGAAGCGTAGTTCCCCTCAAACCCGGAATTGGGCAGGAGGTTATACTGGTTTGCTATTTCGCTCTTTTCAACCTGCGCGCAGTCAAAGAACGCCTCACCGCCATCGCCGTAAAGCCCTATCCTAAGGGTGATGACATCCCCCTTCTTTACTTTTATCCTTGACTCGATCCTCTTCCAGCCATTGTCTATTTCCACGGGCGTAGTGGACTCGACCGTCAGCGTCTCAGAATCCTTTGCCGTGGAATCCTCATCGGATTCCTCTTCCTCACCTGCTTCGTCAGGATCATCCACGGCCCCATCCTCTGAATCATCTGAAAGGTCACCTTCCGGCGCTTCGCCGCCGGCATCAGATGCCGCCTCCGCCTTTTTTGTGGCCACGTACATCACGGCCGAGGCGTTTGCCATGTCCTTTGTCTTTACGTATGCGGATGCAGTATATATCCCTGTAAACGGAACCCTGACTTCCTGCTCAAAATAAGGCATCGAGTCCTTTCCGGTCGTTCCTTTTAACTGGATATGGGCGCTCTTTTTGCCCAGGTATTTTTCAGAAGTCACGATCTCAGCCTTATTTGAACCGGCATTGACCGTCCATTTATCAGTATCCTTTTTGCGCTTCTCAAAGCCGGAATCAGCCACGTAATTAACAACCTGGGCTCCGAGCACGGCGCTGTCCTTTATCTTATTGACCGCCGCTTCGCCGTTATAACTGTCATCATCGTTCTCTACGCTGTCAGCATATGTGAACACCTGTCCGCCGCTGACTCTCTTTGTCCTGGCATTTCTTGTGTACACATTTACCGTTCTCCCCTTATTGTCAAAACAATAAATGTTTTCTATGTCATCCTTGTCGCCGGGTATGTCATTGCTGCCTGTGAATAAATATGAAGTTTCATTGTAGTTTTCATAGCTTACAATGATGCTCTGGCCCGTGGCTTTTTTGCTGCCTTTTTTCCTGATGTTCTTATGGGTTTTTAAGACCTCCTTTGACAGCTTTTTCTGTGCTGCCTTAAGCTTCTTTTCAGATGCGGCCGCATTTTTCCATGAATACTCGGTGACCTTCACTATCCGCTTATGCGAATCGTAATTATAGATAAGTGAGGACCCACACTCATCCATGACACCGGAAAGGCAGTCATTATCCCAGTAAACATACGTCGCATTTGTGCCACAGGGATGGGATATTCCGGTAAGCCTCCCGGCATCATCATACGTATATTTTATCAGGCCATCATCCTCAGAAGGGTCTGACATGGCTTCAAGCCTTCCTTCGCTGTCATATGAAAGCCTTGCCTCCTGCCCTGCCGCGTCAGTTACCTTTGTCGTCACCTTAGGGTAGACATCAAAACTGAGCTTCAGGATCTCATCAAGTTTCTTGACGGCATCTTCCGAACCACTTTTTATGTCCTTATCACTTATCCCGGAATTATCTATAATATCCTGCATAAAGCCCCTGGCTTTCTGCAATGCCAGGGCCGACTTATAGTTCACTGAAAAGAGCAGGACTTTACCTTCAAGCTCATCTATCTTCGTGACCGCCTCCTGCGCCTTCTCTATGCACTTATCCTTATCGCCTGCCATCTCCGAAATGGAACTGATCAATGCTTTAACGGCTTCTATCTCCGCCTTCGCCTTGTCAGCGCTGTAGGAGGGATTATACTTTGCCCTGTCATGGGTGAATTTAACGGAATTCTCAGCCTTTCCGGAAGCATTTTTCTTATCCTCGCGCTGGTTGGAATCCGTGATCTTTCCCAGATAGCCGAAGCTGTCAAAATACATGGCAGTGGACGATGCCTTATCAACTATCTTAAGGGGGTATGTCTTCTTCAGCTCCTCATCCTTCACCGGCACCACAAAAAGCCCAAGCCCGTCCTCGTCGGCTGCGGCAGGATATTCATCATCATCCTTCTTCGCGGTCTGCTTGCCGCCATTGGCGTAATAAACCACCCTCTGGTTTTTGAAATAGTGTTTTGTGCCGTCAGAATCTATGTAGACATAGGGCGTGTCTTCGACGTCGGCCTCCCCGATGGGAACAAGGAGCCTTACATCAGTGGAAAGCCTCCAATGCAGGCCGTAGGCACCGCCCTTGTCAGCGCACTGCCAGCCTTCATCGTCATTCCTCTCACCGAATGCCACGTCGTAAACATGGGACAGTGACAGCGGCATGCGCCCACCTGCGCTTGCCGCATCCTGATGCACAAATGTAAGCCTGCCGGTATAATCATTTATGGACGAGGTGCCTGCATTACCTGCCGTCTGGGTATGGCTGCTCCAGTAGTCCTCAGTCCCGGTGAAGTCCTTATAATCTACAGTCAGGAACGGTTTCTCTTTCCCTTTGGCCGGCTCGATCTGTCTCATCCCGGTCTTTATTTCCGCGGATTCCTTTTTATTCTTTTTCCTGCCTATGACGGCATCCGTCTCATTAGACATGACAAGGCATAATCCGTTGTCCGTCCTCGTACCATCTGTCCAGCCTTTTACTGCCGCCGTGATGTCAAGGGCATCCGTGCCCTTTTTTCCATAATCAATGATGTCGAGGTCTGAAAGCTGCAGCCTCATCCTGCTTCCCAACGGCTGGTGCTTCCAGTCAATGGCATCATAGAGTTTTTCTATCTTTCCCTCTGAAGGGTCGGTGGGGTAAACAGCGTAATAATACTGTTCGCTGCCGGATTTTTTTACGCTCCTGAGCCGGAGACTGGCTCCCGTCACCACGCTTCCCTTTGGTATCTGCGGCAGGGAAAGCCTCATGTATGTACGGTAATGTATGCCCTCGTCACCTTCCGGAGTCTCCGTATCTGTGTCCTGAGGGTCTTCCTCATCACCTCCGCTTTCAGGCATATCCGCCTCGGATGCAGGTTCGGCGGTATCTTCCTCTTTCGGAAGCGCATTTTTCTCATTCCTTACCTTGTCTATTCCGGTATAGAGTTTCTGCCTTCTCTTGCTCGCATCAGAGCCCACGCTAACAAACTCGCCAAGCGAATCCATGGAATTATATTTCCTGTACTTCTCTATGGTAGGATCGGCATCAACGGGAAAAACACGGCTTTCATCCTTAAGATACCCGGCAGACAGGTGGAACACGAGACGGTATGATCCATCCCCCTTATCAAAAAGCTCATAATACGCTCCATCATCCTTTACGCCGGCACTGTCTTTAACCACCGGTGCAGGAATGACAAAAGATTTTACGTTTCCTGTTTTAAAGATGACGCTGCCGCTATCTGTCAGTTCAAGCGTCTGTCCGTTCCCATCTATATCAAAATAATAAGCAACCGGTGCATCATGAGAAGATATGACAATGCTCTCCTTTACGCCAGAACTTAGCATCTCATACTTAAGGCTTACGTCTTCTTCTATGTTTTCATACCATACAGTCTGGGGAATAGGAAGATCCGGAATCTGATCCTCCGGCTCATCTTTGTCTCCTGTCATATCCTGCCCGTCACCATGACCTCCAAGAACAGGTTCTGACAATTCGTTCTTATCCGGATTTCCGGCATTGCTTACAAGCCTG
>JAIKXO010000099.1 GCA_024684065.1 Lachnospiraceae bacterium | reverse complement strand
CAGCACCTTATCCTGATCGTAAACAATCTCATGCGGTCTTCCTCCGAAGAACTCAAACGCCTTTATATGAGCTCGTACAAACGTTTTTGTAGTAAATGGCTTCTCCTGCCACACAACGTATTTGTACCGGGAATGAGAGAGCACCATGGCAAAGCAGTAAAGCTTCTTATTCCTGCCGCTCTGCGTCGGGACATAGATCTCGCCCATGTCCACCTGCCCCTGTGCACCGGGCTCGCGTTCATCAGAGGCCTCGTATTGCCTTGATGTTTCCGGCTTTTTGATACCATACTCTTTCCTGATGCTGTTCACATAGTCCTGAAAAGAGCGTTTCTGGAAATCCAGTGTCTCAAGAGGGCTTCGCTCTTTGAGCCAGTCATAGATCTGAGCTGCTGTCATATCCGGATACTCTGTCAGCCACTCTATGATCTGTTTCTTGTAAATATCCGGTTTCCTTGGGCGATGTTTCGATCGTTCTTTCTCGAAAACATCAGGCGGTTTCGTCCAGTACTTCGCAACAGTTTCCCTGTTGATATTTAGCATCTTGGCTACGCGGGCTTTCTTAAACCCTTTTCTTTTGAGTGTTTGAATTTCGGCGTATTTCATCCAATCAATCATCCTTTCACCTCCTTCGGATGCCATTATAAACATCCTCTGGAGTTATTTATATGATTGCTGGAATCCACTTCCAAAACTGCTGGTTTTTAACTGCTGAAAAGTGCTGGTTTTATTCTACCGCTTACAACCGGATCTGATTCCATCGACCTTATCGGCTTGCGGTTTACAAAAGCTTTTTGCAGCTCCTTTTCCGATTCATCCACAAAATACATCCTGCTCCACTTAGGCGCATTGATCCTAAGCTGGCTTAAGATTTCCCAAGCCAAAAGCTCCCCCTCTCCGGTCGGATCATCATCAGTAGCGATACAGATCTCATCACACCCGGACAGCACCGACTTGATCCTCTTAAAAACCTCCTCCGAATCTGCCACCTGAACATAATTCCAGTTAAAATCCTTTTCATCCCACGGAAGCCCTGACAGCTCCCACGACTTATAACGTTCGGACAGGTTCTCCGCTACCTGCTTGTGGGGCTCTGCGAACCCATAAAGATGTCCCCTTTCCACAGCGATCCTGTACTCCTCTCCCCGATATTCTCCTCTCATTCCTCCAAGAGCCTTTTCAAAGTTCCTGGCGGCTGATGGTTTTTCCGTCAATATCCCAATCATAATGCATCCCTCCGTTTCTCGGATAAAAAACTATTAACTGCTACATCCATTAATAACGGAGAAAAAAATCCGGTTCATCATACCGCCCACTAAAGTGTAGAATTGTTTGTATTTTTTTCTTCTCCTCATTCCAGACATCTGTATTATACAAAAAGCACCTGCAATCATCACGATCACAGGTGCTACGACCCTTGAATTCCCTTCTCCTGGGAATTCCTATCACTTTTCATTCTCGCATTTTACTCCTATATAAAATAAATAGGATTTTCTCCTTTCTTTTCTAAGTTCGTCATACTTAATCTATTTTTTCAAGTATTCTGATGCTTTATTTAAATTATGAATCTCTCATCTATTCCGAATTATCATAATCTCCCTGAGTATCAAAAATAACAGCCTAAAATCAATCGGGGAATCGTGAGCAAATATACAATTAAAACTGAATATTTCACCCTTTTTTATGTAGAAATACTTATGTTTCTTATCTAATCGACAAATAGCCGGCCGGGGCGCTCCGTTATCTTGCAATTCCTGAATGAATTCATTATACTCTGAGCTCTTTCTGATTATCTTATCAGAATCAATTTTTGCCGTGATTATATTCCACCCATAAACGAATTCATCCTGTGACGGAAAGATAATGAAGCGCCAAAATGCACTTCTACTCCGCATCAGGATCTCCTCCTTTCCTGATTAGTATCTATATAAAAGCATATAAAATGCTTACAGTCATATTTTAAGGATATAGAAGTATGCTGTCAATAAACCAGCTTGTTCTAATTTGTATACAATTTTACCGAAAACGGCTACAACGCTGATTAATACTGGGTTCTCATTGTTTCTTCCGTTTTGTAACTTATTCTTGTATTTTATGATTCAATAATCTATAATAAAAGATTTTCCACAATACACCACTATAACCCACAACCTCGTATTCCTTCGAATAATGCGTGCAATAGTATCAAATGGGTACTCCGTACCCATTATTAAAGACAGCCGCAAATCGTAAAAAGGTTCAGGCATTAAAAAGGGCAGACAGTTCAAGCACCATCTGCCCCGTTTATTTATTTTCATCTTCCAAAGCCCTCTCTACGCATAATCTTGTTTATCCGCATCACATAAAAACCAAAGAAATCCCATTTAGAACATAGTAGTCTTGGCGCTTATGTCCCTTAGATCAATCTTCAGCTGATCCAATGCGGAATCAAGCAGTCTATCATAGCGCTCTTTCCTAAGCTTAAGGATCGCCGCCACTTCGTCATCGGTATGCGCATCACAGTTAAAACCATATTTCAAGATTACAATCGCCGCTTTTACCTTTCCTAGCCTCTTTATCATTTCGCGAATATGAATCCGGTCAAGATTCTCATCAGAATCCAAAGCAATATTTGTGATATCTTCTATTATGTCGAACACGGTAGTCTCTGACCCATTATCATTATATGATGAATTATAAGCACGTACAGTATCATCCCCGGATATGACTGTTTTATGCAAATCGTCAAGATATTTCTTCGCTGTGCTGAGCCTCCTGAGATGCAATGCATCAGCTATCTCTTGAAGCGAAGGTTCTTTGCCACCATTTTCCTGTTTATACAGTGACAGAAAGCGGCGGAGTTCTTTTATCTTTTTAGCGATTGCCTGGTGAAAATCGATAATGTTGCTCTCTTTTGAAATAGTCCGCGGAACCTCCTTAAGTTTCAGCTTCAAAATATAGCTGAAGTCAACAGGCTTATCATAACCTTCTTTCACTTTCAAAGCACCGGTTTCATAAAGCCTCCAGTAGTAATATATACACCGGTCAAGAACAAGCATACATTCCGCCATATAATTCCAGTATTTGTCATTCTTTGTCTCCCCAGGCTCCAGGTTGCCCTGCTTGCGGAAGGCTTTGTAGAAAACAGCTCCGAAAAGGTCAAACAAACGATATCTTGCAAGTTCATTTTGATCCTTGACAACGAGTTCAATGAGTTCCATAACTTCATTGTTGGCAAACTTCTCGGTACTCAATTTCTTTTCCTGATAAATCTTTATGCCGTTTTTCTCGACCATGCGCAATGCTGTAGGCATATCAATTCCCAATATTTCTATTGTTCTTGCTCTGATCTTGCCATTATGATATTTTCCAATGACAATGAATACTTTCTCAATGTCGGATTCGGTATATGCACGTCCGCAGAGTGCCTCATAGTCTTTTTTCTTCATGAGTCGCAATTCCTCCTTCCTGTGATTTATAGAATTTGAAACGCACCTTTCGCTTTTCACCATTATTATAAACTGCAAATGTTGGAATGTCAATATTTACATTTTATAAATATCGATATTTGATAAATATTGATATTTTTGATTCTGCTATTAGTATTACACGACTCCGCGCTGTAAATCATCTCTTCCTTTTGCGCCGCAAATCAAAAAAATCGGAGCCCCTATATGGCTCCGACTCTCTTTATAACAATATCCATACTCTATTCAGAACATCCGCATTGCTTGCACAATCCCCTTCTCAGCGCCAGACTCCAGCCCGGATATTATCTATAACTTCTTCCGCGCTTTCTATTTTGCTTTCCTTCATATATTCTTTGTACTCCTCTTCAGTCAGGCACTCTTTAAGCACATCGTTATATATGTATCCATGCTTTTCAGCATCCTCTACTATAAGCCTGCTCAAATAGAAAGTCAGATTGCCCTTGTAACACTTCTTTGCTATCTGAAGCATCTGATAAAGAATAGGGGACACTCCGATCGTCACTACCTTATACGCCTCTTTATCTGATCGCTTTCTGTACGCGCTTAGGTTCTTATTCTCAAAATATTCAATAAGGCCTGCTTTAAACTGCTGATCGTTGTATTCCGGTCTTAAGACAGTATCATATTTCTTTGTCTGCTCATTATATTGAGATTCGAATGCCGGAGTTCTGGGTGCCCTTATCCTCCATTTGAAACTGCCGATAATACTTTGCGACGTCATTTCCAGCATTTTTCGATACATCGATGCAACGGCTTTTTTCGAATCCTTGATCTCCCCGTCTTCCTGAATAGCTTTTACAAGCTGTTTCGCCTGGTAAAAGGTCATATCCGGGGCAGAATCTTTTAGGACATGATAGGTGGCAATATAAGCCACCATTTCTTTTGACAGCTCATCCGGTACAGTCCCGAAAAAAGCTTCCAGCTCATCATCCGTGATGTTTTTTCCATTATCATTCTTTTGGAGCATTTCCCGGGTAATATACTCTCTGAAGGTCTTTTGAATAGATGCTTCGGGATTAACCATAAACTTGTTCAGGTCATTCAACATAACCTCCATGGGGATGCTGACAACGTCCCCGTGCGTGTCCTGAAAGCTGAATGTACCCGAAATCATGGTATCATCCTGGCAATCAGCCCCAACAAATTCCTGCAATGCCGGATTTAAACGCTCTATTGTGCCTTCGAGAATTTCCATGGAGTCAACCGACTTTGAAACAACTTTTGTCGTTTCGGCAGATTGCGCCGCCCCCTTTTTACGTTCCCCCCCAGTAAAGTCATGCAACATATGGCAAAACACTCCTTTTCCCCTTAAAATATTGATAGTCATAGTGAAATATTACTACAACCGTGCCTAAATATCAACATAAAAATGTTTATATTTAATGAATTTTCGATATTTTTTTGTATACATTTTTTACCATAAACAAAGAGCGTGTTTTTCTTTTCTTAAAAACACGCTCCCGCTAAATCATCTGTCCTCAGCTCTTTTCAATTAATTCTTCTGCACTTCTAATTCGATTCGCCCTGCGGCCATACAGTAATCTTAAACCGGCGGGCGCCATAAACAGGCGTACAGAAGTATTCTTCCTTATAATAGCAAATATCTATATATTTCTTTCCATGGCGGTAGATCAGGGTATCAACATTGGAAAATATAGTATCGGACAAAACAAAATCACATCCAATATCCGGCCGAAAGCACTGCATTATCTGGAGATTCTTAATCTTATAGCATTTTCCCTCGTTTTCCAGGCGAAACTCCGGCAGCACATAAACATTTGCACTTACCGCTCCCTTTCCAAATCCGGACAGTTCGCACACTTCATCCTTTTTTACAGCATCCGGATATGCTCTCAGCAGATCCTTTCCTTCCCCGCACCAAACAGGTGTTTCAGACCCGGTATCTACCAGGGCGACTACCATCTCTTCTCCTGACTGGTATCGAATCATCGGTCTGGATTTCGTATTACTCAACCTTAATCGTAAAACTTGCATTGATCGGTCCATACCAATTCCCCTCTGTTGTTCTGTCAAAAATCAGATTAGGCTCACAGGTTGCTTTATAATCACCTATCTCTTCATCCTTCAGAACTGCCACTACCAGCCCTGATACTATGTCCGGCCAGTCCATTTCCGCATCCTTCACTGCAACCCAACGATCAGGATATCGCTCTACCATCTCATTCCAGGTTAATCGTTCGCCCATAATCCACCTCCTATTGAACAGAGTTTTCGCTCCATCAATTTCCGGTTATCATTCCATAATAAATTGGGTCCCAAAAATCAGAACAATATCTTTCCCTTTTATTATATCCTGACCATTCTGCTTGTCAACGAGCATATACCTGTCGATTTTCTCTATGATTTAATCTTGGCGCGGTCGCTTGTCGTAACTCTGATCATCTGTGGAAGATTCTGTATAAAAGGCTTTGCCAGCACCGCGGCCTCCTCCGGTGTCAGGTCGTGAAGTAATTTACACGCCTCCTCATCCTGCATCACCGCCCCCATGATGGCGCTGAGCTGTTCTTCCGTTTCAAGCATCATATTGATCCTCGCTTTCTGTTCCTTAAGCTCTTTTATTGTTTTATCCAATCCGGTCATATCCATATCCTCTCTTTCCTTTGCTGCTAATCGTTCTTGGGCTTCCTGATTATTAATAACGGATATTTTTTGTCCTCAATCGCGGTCAGTTAAAACTTTTTATGAATCTTTTCCGTTTTGTCCCGCTCTGGGAGCAGGGCGTTATGTCTTCTGCACCGTTTCGGAGCCACCGTCATCCGGCTCATCTTGCTGCTTATCCAGTTTATCCCCACCTGCTTCAGTCCTCTCCTTTGCCTCTTCGGAATTCTCATCCGCCTCTTTCCGTGGCTCTTTTACATCACCTGCGGCAATGCTCCCCTCCTCCGGCGAAGCAGACGGATCCTGAACGATTTCTTCATCCAGATCCACATACTCTACATATTCCTGCTTCTTCCTCCTGCGAATAATAAACAGCCAGACCAGCAAACCTATGAGGATGCTTAGAATAGCAACTACTATAACGATTATTAACCACTTCGGGATCTTGTATTTCTCCGGCTTAACGGCTGCGGGCGCCTCCGGCCTGACCACCCTGTTGTTTTCTATGATATCCTCCATCTTCTGCCGTTCCTCCGCCGTCAACTCTTCCTCCTTTACGGAATGCTCCTCAAGGTTATCAAGCTCCTGCTCTGTATAATCCTCCTTGTTCAGGACGAGATATTCCCGTGTGATTTCAGGGGATTCCTCAACAGCCTTTACAGCCTCATGGTTCTGGTTGGTTACCATGGTCGTCTTTACGGCCGTTTTCCCGCCTGTTCCGGCGGAAGGCTTATTATCCTCCTTATTATCCTGGGAAGCGGCTCCTGTGACATAATACAGCGCCGTAAAGGTATGGTTCCCATGACAGATACCGTCAAATATCTTATTTTCGTCGCTCCACCAGCACACAAAGGAATAGTTTTTTCCGTCCATCTGAAAGTCGCTTAACGGCGAAGGCTCCTGGATCGGCGCCCCCAGGGACTGGACCGTCGTTTTGATCACCACGCCGTTCCAGTCCCGAAAGATGCTTGAATACAGGGGATTGTCCGTCTTTTCACTGTTTCCTGCGCTTCCCGGATTTTTGCCGGAGCCACTGTTTTGTGTAAATACAGCCCTGATCGTTGCATCAGAGGACGGCATTATGATTTTCGTGGAGGCCTTCGTATTGTCAAGAAAATATACCGATCCGCTGATGGTCTCCCATTTCTGAAACGAATAACCGCCGTCCGGGCTTGCCGTAATAGATACGATGTCTCCCGCCTTAGCGGATGTCTGGGCCGCGTTTGCAGTGCCGTGTCCGTCGCTTTGAATGGTAATGGTATAATGGTCTGACGGCACCTTATTAGCCTCAAATATGGCTTTCACGGCCACATCATTGGCCGGCATCATAAAGGTCGTTCTCACCGATGCCGCCTGCTTCACGGCGGTTCCGGAAAGCGTCCATTTCTTAAACGCATAACCGCTGTCAGGCGATGCGATCAGGCTGACCGCGCTTCCATAAGGAACGGAGACAGAACCATCCTCGGAGCTTCCGGTGATCGTGTCGGCGTTCGCATAAGCGGTGCCATGCCCGTCCGATGAAAGCTTCACCTGGTATTTCCGCGGTGCAAAGACCGCCGTGATGATCAGATCCTCCTGTCCCATCAAAAAGGAATAGGAATCCATGTAAGGCTCAGCCAAAACCACATCTCCGGATATGAGCCTGTATTCTTTTAGTTCATATCCAGCCTGTGGCAGCGCCTTCAGCGTGACGGTTTCTCCTTTCCTGGCGGACGAGGGGCTTGCGGTTACTGATCCTCCGCCCTCGCAATTCATTGTGATCCTATGATATTCCTCACGCCTGAAAACAGCTGTGAGCGTAGCGTCTTTATGCCCCAGGAGGAATGTTACAGAGGAGTTTTCTACATCCTTCAGAACAATATCGCTGCCGTCGTTCAATGACCATCGTTCAAAACGGTAACCGTCTATCGGAACCGCCGAAAGCGAGACTACATTTCCAAGAGCCGACATCCTTACCGTCCCTGCGCCGATCGGGCTGACCGCTGTGTTTATCTTCACCGGGCGAAAAGCCGCTGACACGGATATGCTTGCTCCGGGCATAACAAGGGTAAGCGGATTTTGGGTCCCGTGTCCGTTAATATCGGCCCCTTCCACGCTCCACTCCTGAAACTGATAACCGGGATCAGGATAAGCCGTAATCGTGACCTCATCGCCTTCCTTCCCCGAGGAAGGGCCGCTTATAAATCCGTTCTCCGCTTCTGAAAGATATACCCTGTGCCTTATGGCCTCTGTGCGCTTGAATACGGCCCTTACAAGTGCGTCCTCCCTGCCCATGGTAAGGACAGCCCTTTCGGCTGAAGGATTGTCTACAGAGGCTCCTGCACCGCTTACGGCCCATCTCGCGAATTCATATCCCTGTTCCGGCTCGGCGATTACGATCACGCAGGCCCCCTCTTCCAACCGAGAGGAATAGCCTTCCTTAAGGATTGCTCTCCCTCCTGCTTCCGGCTCTGCCTGCAACGTCAGGCTGTATGACGGCGACGGTATTTTCTCGAAGCTGACCCTGATATCCGCCTCGCAGGCTTCCATCGGAAACGAAATGGAATTGTTATCTCCATCGGAAATCCAGGAAATTGACCTTCCGGGTTCGCACGCAGTCACCGCCCAGCTTTTTATCTGGTATCCCGTTTCCGGCACGGCCCGTACCGTGATCGTATCCTTTACGGTAGCTTTAGACACCGCAAGGCCGGACGCATTATAAGCCTGAATACTGCCAAGCCCATGTTCTATCCCCGTTGAAACTGCATATTCTATCGCCTTAAAGTCGGCCCTCATATGGACATCATGAGCAGGCGCCAAAAAAGAGGCGGGATTTGCCTTTCTGTCAGAGTTGTTTCTTTCGTCAAGCAATTCCACATCCCCGCAGTCCCCGGAAAGAGTCCATCCTATAAATTCGTAGCCATCATTTGGTTCTGCCGTAATCTGAACCCTTTCTCCTGGGATCATCATCCCTGCGGCGGGTATGGCATTCCCTCCTTCAAGATCATTTCTTTCTATATAATAATTATAGGTGACCGCCCCGATCTCATAATACAGAATATAGGCGGAAAACCTGTCCGCATCAAAAGAGAACCGCCATTTACCGGCAGCCTGAGCATACCCCAGCGTTAATGAGTCGATCAGCTCTGCTTTATCGCCGCAGATTCGCACAAGATGATAATTCCTGTAGTTCTGCCGGGTTTCATCAATATCGGGCGCATCAAAACAGAAGCGGACCGGTGTGGATAATTCCAAAATATCCCTCCGGCTCCCTTCAACCGGATTTCTCCCTTCGCTGTCATAAGCCAGATATTTCTCCGCGCTGATATTAAAAGGAAGGATCACGCCCTCCGGCGAATACTGGTTTTCCACATCCCGAACAGTTTTTAAGGATGCGCCGTCAAGTCCTTCCTTTAGCCCGGCGTAATCCGATATGCCGAAAGCAAATCTCACATAAAAGCTGTTTCCCGACAGGACGCTCTCTCGTTCACCTTCATCCGCGATCACATATTCAATCGTGCTCTCGGTTATATCTGCTTCGAAATCAGGTATACGCTCATCTGTTTTTCTTGTTTCCACGCAGTAATGCCCTGCCTCCGTTCCGCTACTGACAGCCGATACCGTCACCGATTGGGCATGGGCGCTCTGATCTGCAATCTCATCGGCAGAAACGGAATACGGAAACAGCAACGCCAGAACGGACAGAGCTATAACAGTCTTTTTTCTGAATGCTCTCATAAGCCAGCTCTCCCTCCTTCCAGTTTTCATAGGATGGCAATTCAGGCCAATGCCCGGATTGCCGCATTAATCTGTTTCTCATGAATTGTCCTCCAGGCAGAAGGTGAATTTCAGCTGTCCGCTGTATTCTCCTGCCTTCGGCAGATCCACGACGACCGTTCCCTCAGCCGGGACATACTCCCCCGGATCGATCTGAACATCCGAGGCATTTGAAACCGTGTTCTTCCAGTTCCTTACTTCCTGTGTTACTGTCGCAGTCGATGTTTTTGACCCGTCCGCCGTCCGCATGACAAAAGCCGGATCCGGCGTGACTGTCACCTTCTGGGATCCCAGGATATTTCCCTTGCAGCTGACCGTGTAGCTTCCTACATATTTTCCATAGGTAAGGCTTCCGGCATTCGTGTCCTTTGCCAGCGAAAAATCCGAAGGGCAGGCTACGCAATAGGAGCTTGCAACCATCGCGCGCACTATACAGGTTGTCTGTCCGTCCGCCGCAAATTCGCTGATAATGCTGTAATCTGTTCCATCGATCGTTACGATCCCGTCTTCCACGGTATATTCAACCCCATCGACGGTGACCTTGCCATCGGAAACCTCATACCGGCTTCCTTCTATATTGATATACTGTGCGCTTGGCGGGCTGTCTGATGCCATAACGGGAGAAATCATCATTAAATATGCGATCATCTCGACCAGCGCCTGCACAAAACGTTTCTTTCCGGCCATTTCAATCACCTCTTCCTTAAAGCCATATCCTTATTCTACGATTGTCAGCACCACCTGATTCTCTCCTGCTGTCAGCGGGATATAATCCTTTCCGGATTGCATAAAGGGCTGCTCCACAAAGGCGACATGGTGGATCCCGACCTCCAGATCCTCCGCAGGCTTCCAGTTGACATGCTTGCCGGAGGGGATCAGGTCAGTTTCGTGGATCATATCCTTTCGCTGCCCATCCTCTGTAAGCGTATAGATTTCATATCGCATCAGAAAATCATCGTTTTCCGGAAGATTCTCCAGATAAACGATCGTATCCCCGTTGCAGGTTGAATTATCGATCCCGGCAAAATAAACATTGCGGGAGCTGATCGGGCTCGCCGTTTCGTGCTCCTCTGTCGCGGCGGTGTCGATAGTCAGGTTATTGTATCCGGTTCCCGTATGCTCTGGCGTCGGCGTTCGGAAGAAGTACATATATCCGAAAGCACCTCCGAGGCCAAGCATCACTATAGTAAGCGCAACAAGCAGAAGTTGACTCGGTGCTGCTCTCCCGTGCTGATTTCCGCCTTTTTCTTTGGAGGGCAGTCTTTTGTCCTTTTTCTGGTCCTGACCCTCTGTATTCCCTGATTTTTTCGGAGGAGATTCATCAGGCGGAGCATTCTCTTCCAATTCCTCAAGCAGCTCCGCCTCCGGATCTTCCCAACCATCAGAAGCGCCCTCAAAAGGATCCTCGCCTTCCATATAAGAAGAGCTATCGCTGTCAGCACCGGAATCTCCTTCTGATCCACCGTATCGTTCCGTAGGATTACCCGCCCTGTTACGGCTTGACTTCTCCGCCTCAAGACCGGCAAGAATATCCTTCAGCCCGTCATGGGGACATTCCGTCTGTTTTGACATATCTCCCTGGCTTTTCCGAATGCAATCATCCTCATTTATGAATTGCGCTTTTCTATCTCCTCCATCTGTTTCTATGCCAGTACCATCCTGCCCCTGTATGAGCTCAGCTTGATCCTCTTCGCCGGACAGTCTCGGAGGAATAACAATACGGTCTGCAGAACTCTCACGCTTCGGTATCAGCTCTGTCAACGTATCTCCTTTAGAATCAGCCCCTTCTCTCCTCTCCACCGATACCATTTGTCCGAAACTTTGCATTTGCGGCTCTTCAGAATGATCATCCGCAGGATTAACCTCAGAAGCAGCCATTCCTGCTTTGGTCTGCGGCTTTATCGATGGCAAGTCAGTTAAATCCGAGCCATCCTTTTCCCCGGGTTCCGGTTGATACGGATATACGATAGGAAACCAGTACGGATTTTTCTCTTCGCCTGCGCTCTCTGATAAGGAAGATTCCAATTCAGCAGCCGTATCATTCGAAGCATCTGATGAAGGTATAGATGATTTTACAGGTGGCTCCTGCTCCAACAGCATCATGGAATAATCCTTCAATCCATTCTCTTTTTCAACCCTTCCATCCGGCTTATTATCCTTTGAATCTGCCGGCTCATAAATAATGTCAATGATATAATCCTCATTGATTTCGTTATCCTTCATTGATGTACCATTTACTTTCATAGGCTTCTTATCCTTTCTTTTATTTTTTAAGTGGGGAAAAACAATTTTCTATTCGTTCATTAATAACGGATATTTTTTATGTAAGATAAAAAGACTGAGGAAAAAATACTGAAAAATATTTTATAAAGTTCGGAATTCGGGAAAGCGAAGATGAGAATTGAGAATTACAGGGAATAAAAAAGGATGCCTCAACGACATCCTTCTTCCACAGACACCATATATGCATACGCCCATTTTTTTCTTCTTACACCCTTTTTACACCTTTTTTTTGATAAATGGCGTGAAACTGCGTGAAATTACGTGATAGCCCCGTTTCGGCACCGGGCCTGCCGGTCCTTGCAAAATAGCCTTATTTTCCGCTATTCCTTACCAACCTCCCTGATATCGTACGGTGTGCTTTGATAAACGTAGTAGTTCAGCCAGTTCGAATAAAACAGCTGGGCGGCTGAGCGCCATCTTACGACCGGGTCTGTTGACGGGTCGTCATCAGGGAAATAGTTCTTCGGCACCTTCGGATCCATCCCTTTGTTCAGGTCTCTCAGATACTCCTTCTTAAGGGTATCGGAATCATATTCCAGATGGCAGAGCGCAAAGAATTTCTTTGAATCCTCTGTCTTAAGAAGCGTTGCCCCTGCTTCATCGGAATCAGCCAGGAGCTCCAGTTCTTTTATTTTTTCTATATCCTCA
>JAIKXO010000066.1 GCA_024684065.1 Lachnospiraceae bacterium | reverse complement strand
TTCATCTTTTAAGTACGGTAACTTTGAAGGGTATCGAAACGACAGATACTTTACTGATTTTACACAGGAAACATTTCACGGATTTATTGAGGAATTTCATGAGATCACGATTACGGAAGAGTGGGTGTCTTCCGATGTCCGCCCGGGCAGGAGTGACGAGAAGTGGTTGAATATAATCCTGAAGAAAATAAGTATTGAGCCTGCAGAAATAGTTCGTAACGATGTAATGACCGGTGACAGGGATACCCGGTGCGGAGATCTTAAGCTTTGATGATGGAGAGATACATCCGTGTACCTATGAGGAAACAGACAGCTATCAGGTGACGGAGATGTTTATAAATAACCGGGAGCAGATACTGAGCAGACGGTATACGATATGATAAACAATGCCTGTCTGGGACTTCTCAATTTTGAAAGAAAAGCAGATAATCCGTTTGAAGTATAACCCCCATTTTGCCCGGGCATGACAAAATGTTATAGCAAGAAAGGAAAAGATTAAGCGGTTGTCATCCTGACATAGGAGACAGAGAAATGTCCCCTGTCTCCCGGAAGGGACGCCAGATCGTTTCAAAAATGCTTTTGCTGCAGATCAGTCTTGTCCCGTAACGGGAATTTCTGTATACTTATGACTGTGTGGAAATGAGAGCAGTATAGTTTCACCCAAAAAAGAAAATGAGATTAAAGGAGGGTTATCAGATGCATCAAATCGCTAAGAATAATAAACCGGGAAAAATCCTGTCTGTTATTGCAGTTGCCCTTGTCAGTGCGCTGTTATGCGGCTGTTATGTTCCCTATCCTTATGCGCCGGCGCTTCAGCCGGAGCAGACTGTGCAGGACGCAGCCATTAACGCACCCGAAAGCACTGAAGCAGCGGAACAGACAGAAACAACGGATCCCGCGCTTGACCGGCTCAATGATTATGCTGCCTCAGCTGTGGACGGAAAGTTCTACGACCTGGGCTACCCCGTAAACCAGAATATAAAGCTGACCGAATTCTATAAATGGTTTACAGACAGCGGAGTCTGCTCAGTGATGTCAAACAACGCCGGAGATCCCTTTAATAACAATGAACCATACGCGAATACCCTGGATTTTGAACGCGAGGTGATCGAGTTCTTCGGGCCTCACTATGGCTTTGATCCGGACGACCTCTGGGGAATCGTCACCTTCAGCGGCACCGACGGTAACGACCACGGAATCTATTTCGGTTCAAAATACCTGGAAAGCAAAACAAAAAAGAAGCCTGTCGTATATGTATCTGATGCGGCTCATTACTCAAATATGCGGCTGGCCGATCTGCAGAATCTTGACATGGTTTTGGTTCCATCCGACATAAACGGCTGCATGATCCCGGAGGAGCTGGATAAGGCTCTTATTGATGACCGTCCCGCGCTCATGGTCTACGCCATGGGGACCACTTTTAAGGGAGGAGTCGATGATCAGGATGCCTTAAATGAAGTCCTTGCCGGACATCCGGACATCGAGGTATACCGCCATGTAGACGCTGCGCTTTTCGGCGGATATCTTCCGTGGACAGAATACAGGGATGCCGTGGATCGGAGGGTTCATCCTTTCGACTCCATCGCCGTGAGCGGCCATAAATTCTTCGGTATGGATGAGCCTGCGGGTTTCTTTCTGACCACTATGGAGATCAAGGATAACCAGAATCCGTATGATGTCACATACCTGAACGGCAGTATGCCTATGATCAACTGCTCGCGTTCAGCCGTTACTCCCTTAAAATTCTGGTGGATCATTCAGCACACCAAGGAAGAAGGTTTTGCCGAAGAAGCCACCGGAATGCTTGAAAGAGCAAAATGGCTGAAGGCTGAGCTGGACAGCCTGGGCTGGGAAGCCTGGCTTCAGGAGCCGTTATCCAACACGGTTTATTTCAGGCGACCTCCCGAAGAGATCGTGGAAAAATATGTTCTGGCCCCTGATTATGATGAGAGACTTGGCGGCGATCTGTCCCATATCGTAGTTATGCAGCATGTTGATGAAGAACGGCTTAAAGAGTTTGTGGACGACCTCGCACAGTCAATAAGCGGTCATTAAGAAATAATAAGGCATTTGTTATGAAGCAGACTATTGTTCTCGGAAACATCATTACCATGGATGAAAGGAGACCCACCGCCAAGGCAGCTCTCGTCAAGGATGGCGTGTTCGCCAGAACCGTCCCCTTGTCTTTCCCCTTGTCTTTCAGATACTGTTGGATATCAATATACATGAAAGCGAGATTAAAATGGATCGTGAAAGCCTGATATATCAAACCTATGTTAAGATACTGGAAAAAGAGCTGGTCTGCGCTATGGGCTGTACGGAGCCTGTAGCGCTTGCTTATTGTGCAGCCAGGGCACGTTCAGTGCTTGGAGAGATCCCTGATAAAATTGAGATAGAAGCCAGCGGAAACATCATCAAAAATGTCAAGAGTGTAGTAGTCCCAAATACAGGAGGCAGGAAGGGGATTGCCGCTGCCGCTGCCATCGGTGTTTTGGGCGGGAATGAAAATGCTCAGCTTGAGGTCATTTCAAAAGTTACGGACGATGTCATAAAACAGCTGGGTCCTTATATGGAAAAGACTCAGATCTCAGTCCGCCCTCTTGAATCGGAATGTATTCTCGATATGATCGTAAAGGTGTCGTACAAAGAGTCGTGCGCGAAGGTACGGATCGCCAATGAGCATACGAATATCGTAATGATCAGTAAAAATGATGAGATAATATTCGAAAAAGATATAGATGAGAAAGATAATGACGGGGATGAACCGGATTATGATCTTCTGACTGTAAAGGATATCTATGATTTTGCCTGCACCTGCGATACAGAGGATGTACGAAAGATACTGGATCGTCAGATAGAAATGAATACTGCCATCTCCCTGGAAGGCTTGAAGCATGACTATGGGGCAAATATAGGCAAGGTTTTGCTGTCGACAGACGACGGTATCCGTACGAGAGCCAAAGCCAGCGCCGCAGCCGGGTCGGATGCACGTATGAACGGATGTGAGATGCCGGTAGTCATCTGTTCGGGAAGCGGTAACCAGGGCATGACAACTTCCCTGCCGGTGATCGAATATGCAAAAGAACTTAAGGCTGATAAGGAAAAGCTGTACAGAGCATTGCTTATTTCCAATCTAATTACTCTGCATGCAAAGAACGGGATCGGAAGGTTATCGGCCTATTGCGGCGCAGTCAGCGCCGGTGCGGGAGCGGGTGCCGGTATAGCTTTTTTACATGGCGGAGATGAAAATGTTATTGCCCATACCATTGTAAATGCCCTGGCGATATCTTCGGGAATCGTGTGCGACGGAGCTAAATCCTCCTGTGCCGCCAAGATAGCCATGGCCGTAGAAACAGGGATCTTCGGGTATGAAATGTATATGGAAGGTCAGCAGTTTTATGGCGGTGACGGCCTGGTCGTAAAAGGGGTGGAAAATTCCATTGCGAATTTCAGTCGTCTGGGCCGGATAGGAATGCAGGGAACCGACAAAGAGATCATACTCATGATGTCGGAACACTGATTTATACAGTTATTTTTACTGTCCGTTTATGTAATTAAGGAGAACCCAACAATGAAAGTAGTGAAAAGTATACCGTTCCGTCTGTTTATGGGTATCGCTGTCGGAGTGCTTCTGGCCTTGTTTTTCCTGAGAGTGTGATGACAGTTGTCGTTACGATACGTTATATTCTCAGCCGGCTGATCACATTCTGTGTGCCCCTGATCATTCAGGATTAAAGCTTAAGGAGTAAAAACCCGGGACATAGTAAAGTATGGACAGGGAAACATCAACAGGATAAGAGAGATTTATAAAATAGAGGAGCCCTCGACTCTGACGAGGGTATGTCGGATATTTCAGGGGCAAAAACCCCTTTTAATAGAGGAGAAAACACATGCTGCGTATGCCATATCCGCTGCAGGACGCGGAAGCAGATAAAATTGTAAACAAATTTGTAAACGACAGGCTTATCGGGCTCATGGAGAACGCGATCCTGGATATGTGCCCGTTTTTGCCTTTTCTTAATTACAAACAGGATGAAGATGTAAAGACGAAGCCCTTCGAGGAGATAGTGAACATTGCGGATCTCATGACGGACAGGGATTATGCGGAGACCATCGCCATGGAGTATCTTCCCGAGAACTATCCACCGCAAAAGGCAAGCCAGGAGTTCTTCGGTCTTTACAGGCTGCTGAAAGCCGGAAAGGATTACGTCCCTGAGCTTCCGATGGAGTACATCCTGTTCCGCCTGATTTTTAATGAGGTGGATGATATTGATACGATAAACGGGTATATAGAAGACGGGGTATTTGATGGGCCTGATGATGGCCTGTTTACTGAGGACATCGAGGACAGGGAGTATACCACGGTAATGCTGATACCCGAGCCGGAAAGGACCATAGTAAAGAATGCGATCCGGAAAAGCCTGAAAGGGCAGTGCGCTCCGGAGGAGCTGGAAGAGGAGGTGGAACACTCGATGAACTGGTTCGAAGATCTCAGGGAGTACGAGGAGAGCTGTTTCTGGGATACGGATTTTTTGTTCCTTGACGACATGACAGAGGAGGAGCTCCTTGGCTCTGAGCTGAACGAGTTCCTGGGCATAGGCGTGCCGAAGGAGAACAAAATAATCGAATTTCCTGTAAAGGGACAGGACGGAGGCAATGTGACAGTAAAGGCGCAAATGAAAGTGTATCCCTGGGATTTTGAGGAGGATGGTCCGGAAAACTTTCTGAAGTGATGGATCATCCCTGATGATAAAGATCCCGGGGCAGCAGGGATCCGTCAGGGCCCTGTAAAACGAGTTTAAAGCTGACCGCAGGCGTATGGGCAAGAAGGCTGCGATTTCACCTTCCCTGCCCGACCGATGCGGAGGCCGCGGGAAGGCTTGCGGCTACAGATGCTTTCCGATTGAAAATGGAAGGATTCATGATAAAATCATAGTAAATAGTTCAGAGCATTTGTTTTATACAGAAAGGGGATAATAATCTATGAGAACATTGAGGCCTGTATATAAGCGCATGGCTATATTGATGGTTTGTCTGGCTGTGGCGCTCAATATGTCCGCCTGTGGAGCCGCTTTTCCGAAGAAGGTCAATCTGAGCGAAGCCGCGGCTTCCGGGGACAGCGTTGAAGAGCTTCTTTCAAAAATGACGCTGAGGCAGAAGATCGAGCAGATGATGATAGTTTCCTACCGTATCTGGAAGGAACTGCCCGAAAAAAATGACACAGACATAAACCAGACCGTTGAGAATGCAGAAGCCGGGATACCCGAAGTAAACGTAACTGAACTGAATGATAAGATCCGCACGGATATAAGACTTCATAACTACGGGGGAACAGTCCTTTTCGCCCAGAATTACAAGGATGCGGAGCAGACCCTGAGGCTTGTATCGGATATCCAGAAAACCAGCGTTGACAGCGGTTCGCTTCCGCTCATAGTATCGACCGACCAGGAGGGAGGAAGCGTAGCGAGGATCACCTTTGGAACGAACGGAGTCGGAAATATGGCTCTTGCGGCCACGGGAGATCCACAGAATGCAAGAAGGATGGCCGCAATTTACGGGGAGGAATTATCTCTTTTAGGCGTAAATACTGATCTGGCCCCCGTCGTAGACGTTAACAGTAATCCTGAGAATCCGGTCATCGGGGTCAGATCCTTTTCTGATGACCCGAAGACTGTTTCTGAATACGGCCTCGCATACATGGAAGGCCTTAAGGAGACGGGAACGATAGCCACGCTCAAGCATTTTCCCGGCCATGGCAATACGGATACCGACAGCCACACCGGCTTTCCCTGCATAAATTCAAGCCTTGAGGAGTTAAGGCAATGCGAGCTCGTTCCGTTCAAAAAGCTGGTAGATGAAGGGGTTGATATGGTGATGACGGCGCATATCCAGTATCCGAAGATCGAAACCCGGACTTATACCTCTGCCTCCACGGGGGAGGAGATCTATCTGCCCGCAACCATGAGCCGTACCATCATGACGGAGCTTTTGAGGGATGAAATGGGATTTGAGGGCGTTTCGGTCACCGACGCCCTGGATATGGCGGCGATAGCGGATAACTTTGAGACTGAGGATGTCATAAAGATGACCATAAACGCGGGCGTAAATATGCTCATGCTGCCGATAATCACGGATACGGATATTTTCAAAAAGACCCATGAAATGGTGGATATGGCCGTGAAGCTTGCAGCGTGCGGCGAGATCGACATGGCGGCGGTTGACGATTCCGTGAGGAGGATCCTTAAGCTCAAGGAAAAATACGGCATCTTAAGGAGAAATGACTTTACGGTTACTGATGAGCAGATAGATGCGGCCGTGGACGGCATCGGCGGCCCTGAGCGGGCAGGGGATGTACGGGGGATCGCAAGTGACGCCCTTACGCTTTTAAAAAACGATGGGGATGCCTTCCCTGTTAAGATGTCTGAAGGCGAGGAAGCGCTAATCCTTTTTGCTGACAGTTGCGCAAGCCGCGTCGCGGCAGCTGATATGGCTAAAGAATTCGTTTATAACGAGGGTCTTGTGCCGCAGGGCTCTGATATATCCGTGATGGTAAACACAAGGGATAATGAGGCGGAGTGTCTTGAAGCTGCAAGGACGGCGGATCATGTCGTGCTTGTATACAGGACATATAACTCTGCCTGCCTTGATCCTTCCACTGACGACGGCTTTTCTTCCGCGGTGTTTGACAGGATCATGGAGGAGCGGCATAAGGATGACAAAAGGGTTATTCTTATATCCTGCCAGCTTCCATATGACGCCGCAAGGTTTACGGATGCGGATGCTATACTGCTTTCCTATAATTCGTCGGCAATGAAGGAAGTGCCTCCCGTTAAGGGCGAGGGCAGCGCTTTTATTCCGAACCTCCCTGTAGCCATCGAAGCCGTGTTTGGCGCATCAGAGCCCAGGGGATCGCTTCCTGTTAAAGTGCCTGTCATTGATGGGAATTATAAGATCACAGACAAGATCCTGTACGAGGGACGCTGAAAAGGAGGATTTTCAGAAAAAGAATTCCGGGCAGTTAAATGAGGCGTTTGTCTTGCATACCGCTGATTTGAATATATTCCGGAACTGATTCTATAAACAAGTCTCAATTAAAAAGGTTGAAAACGATATGAAAAAGTTATCAAATCTATCTCTCATCACGATCATTAGCGCAGGACTTTCAATGACAGTACTTTCGGGCTGCGGGAATATTGCTGCACCGGCTTTTTCAAACACATCGGTGAAAGTCAAGTCACAGGATACATTAACAGGACCGTCCGCTGAGGACGAAGTACAGGCAAAAGAACCGCTATTTACGGATGGAATGGCTCAGCCCATACTCGAATATACCAATCTTAGGGCTGAGGACTATACCAACGAGGGCAGTGACATATTAAGGTTCTGTGTTTATGTCGAGACGGATCACGATACAGATTCCGACGGAAAGGCCGATCTTGTGGAGGCACTCGTGCAGATCCCACGTGCCGCGGCAGAAGGAGGCTTCAAGGCGGCGACTATCTACGACCCGACTCCCTACGGAGCAGGTACCGTTGAAGAAACTTCCATGGACAGTTCCCGCCTTATGAACCCGGTTCCGTTTGATTATGATAAACTGTATGAACCCGGAGAAAAACGGACACCAAAGGGGAGCATGACCACACTTGAGGCAGCCGATGAGGCTGATCCCGAGTGCTGGAATTATGAAGTTCCATATTCCAAAGCCCTGGGATACGGCTATGCGCAGATTTATGACTATTATCTTGTAAGGGGATTTGCAGTGGTTGAAGCCGGCGGGATCGGCACATACGGTTCCGAAGGCTTTGAGCTGTGCGGCTTTGATCTTGAACGGGATGCCCATAAATGTGTTGTGGAATGGCTTGCGGGGGATCGTATCGCTTATACCGATCCGTATAATGACATTGCGATAGAAGCCGACTGGTCAAACGGGAACGTAGCCATGACGGGATGTTCATACGGAGGCACCCTTCCCTTCGAGGTCGCAACGACCGGTGTTAAGGGGCTTAAAACCATAATACCCTTCGCCGGTATAGCCTCATGGTATGATTATACCAATTCCCAGGGTGCTCCACTGTATCTTTCGGCTTCATACGCAAACCATCTTGCTTCCTATAACAGCGGGGCCGCTTTTGAAGACGATGACTGGACGGTCATTAATGATGATTACGCATCATTCCTCTGGCAGATATCGCAGGATCAGGATGCTACAAACGGTAACTATGACAAAATATGGGCCATGAGCGACTATTCGCTCGATTCGGATAAGATCGGCTGCTCAGCTCTTATCGTACACGGTATGAACGATTTCAATGTTACTACCAAGCAGTCTGACCTTATGGCACGTGCATTTAAAAAAGCCGGGCAGAATTTCAAGCTTGTACTTCATCAGGACGGACATAATTTCCTTAATGGGATCCTTGTAAACGGCGAACTGTGGCAGGAGATCATGAACAAATGGCTGTCACACTATCTCTATGATGTGGATAACGGTATCGAGAACATGCCGACGGTAAGCGTTCAAAGCAACGTGGACGGCTCTTTTAAAACCTATGATACCTGGGCCGAGTTTGAATATGATTCATATGAGTATGATAAGGAAGTCAATCCGGATGATGTTTCACATATCGATACTACCGCGATCGCATCACACTATATGAAATACGATCAGGCAACCGATGATTTCGACAGAGAGCTTTTGAGGGATAACTTTTATCTGTCCATGCCGGAGAGCACGAAAGCCACCTATGTCTTTGAACTTCCGGATAACTACACGTTTTACGGCGTTCCGGAAGTACATCTTCGGATGTCCACGAGAAATGCGGGAGGAGACGGCATGGTGGTCTCTGCCATGCTCATGGATACGATAGATGAAGAAACCGATTTCAAGGCATATATGACAAAGGAACGGCTGTATTACAGGCTTCCCGTAAAAACATTAGGCGCCAAAGAAACGGGCGGCGGCCTGCCAAGAACAAAGGTGAAGGAATTTGTTAAGAGCAACACTACCGCCAAGCTCATTACTTTCGGCCATACCGATCTTGCCAATTACGGCGGCGGATACAACGGAAAGGATTATGTAAGAAAAGAGGAGGAGATGAAGGCCGGTGAATACTATGATTACACGATCTATCTCCAGCCGACATCGTATACCTTTGAGCCCGGACATAAGGCAGTACTGGTTATCACCGGATGGGATCCGTACCAGGCTTTCCTTGATGAGGATTATATGAATGGCGTAGTTACGGATTCGGTTGATTCCGCATATACGTATTCTTTTAATATAGACAATTCTTCATTTGAACTTAAGTTCCCGCAGAATGCGGATTAACCTGCGGTGGATATGATCATTAAAATCGTCAGAAAGGGTCTTCCTTTTCCGGAGATTTTGTGCGTAAATAGGAAATAGGATTAAGAAACTCAGGATCCTCGCCGAGTACCCGGAGAGCATGTATTATGGAGATGAAGAAGATGACGGTTCTTATGGGGAAGGGAAGGAAGAACATGAAGTGGATTATCAGCTGGAGGGTCTCTGGGACGGTATTGATTCCTCCACGGGACTTACCGACCGCAATACTTATTCAATGGCTGAAATTGCCGGCATAGAGCTGCTCATAGCAAAGCCTGTTTACAGTGACTTCTACAAAAGGACAGGAGATATGAGGTTTTACGATCCGATTGTTGCGGACACGGATCTTGAGGTCGAGGAAAAGGTGCTTCCCAAAGGACAGTACAGGCTCCGCTATTCGATCATGGATATGATTGGAAGAACCTACAATTCCGATTTTGTCTATGTTGCCTGGGATGGAGAGAAAGCAGTATTTAAAGCACTGCCTGAGGAAGAAGCGCCAAAGGAGGCCGAGGATGCAGAAAATGCTGAGAACGCTGAGGATGCGGATGCAGCAGATACAGAGGCCGCTGCAGGGAGCGCAGAAATTTCAGAATAGATTTTCGAAGTATCCCATCATCAGCTTTTAAGCGTAACTAAACGGCATTAGGACTGTACCCATGTTTCTTAAAAAAAATGATTAACGGCTTTGGCCCATATCAGCCTGATGCGAGAAACGGCCCGTCATTGACGGGCCGCTTTTTCCAGGAAAAATCCTTCCTGCAGACTATTTATTCATTCGGTATAATTATACAAGGCTATTTTCGCATTCATGGTTGACAAAAGAACATTTGTTCGATATAATTATATGCATCGAACTTTGAAAAGATATAGGGTTGCTGTCTAAACATCCTTGAATAGCGTAAAATCTTAAAGGTAAAGGCTGAAACTAAACAAAAGCCTT
>JAIKXO010000041.1 GCA_024684065.1 Lachnospiraceae bacterium | reverse complement strand
ATGCTTTCCGCACCGTAAACAGTGGTCTGTATATCATCGATGAGATTGTTGATGACTTCGATAGTGGAGATAAGCACGGTCTTCTGTTCTTCTGTAGCCCGCATTACATCCTCGGACTTCTTAACCGCATCCTGCGATTCCTTGAGGAGTACGTTCATTTCAGCAAATATTTCCTCCGCGGCCTTGGAAGAATCAACCGCAAGCTTTCCGATGGATTCGGCGACGACCGCAAAACCTCTTCCGGCTTCTCCAGCACGCGCTGCTTCGATGGAGGCATTGAGAGAGAGGAGATTTGTCTGGGAGGCGATCTCCGTGATCGCTGATACCTTCGCATTTATTCTCTCAACGGCGGCTGAAGTGGCTCCGATGCTCTGGGATATCTGATTTACGTTGTCGCTCATCTCATCGGAGGCTTCTGAAAGCTTCGAGATCTGCTCGGCGGAATCCTTGGAGTTCGCGTGCATGTTCTTCGCTGTCTCCTCAAGAGATTCGGCACTGTCTAAAACTCTCTGGATGGCTTCGGAGATGCTTCCTACGTTTTCTGTGGCGGACTGGATATCCTCTGCCTGCTGGGTCGCTCCTGAAGCGATATCGCCGATAGCACCCTGAGCACCGGCTGCATTTCCGAAGATCCTCTCGGACATTTCCTCAACCTCGAGAGCGTGTGCATCGACATCATCAGCCGATTTCTTGATTCCGTCGAGTATACCGCCGAGAACGTCGATAAGGTTGTTCATATCGCGGAGCATATCTCCAAGTTCATCGTTTCTTTCCAGATGATTCGTAGCCCTTTCAAAGCGTCCCTCAGAGAGAGTCTTTATTACCCCTTCCACTTCTTTTATGACTTTCACTATACCGTTTGCGGAAAGGAAGGCAACTATTGCGGCCACTATAACGCAGGCGGCGATAATACCGATTATCATGAATATGCTTTTGTTTATATAGCTGTCGACCTGAACCTTCGGTTTTCCGACGAAGGCCATGCCCACAACCGTGTTGCCGTCTTTGACGGGTTCATATGCAACATAATACGGAGTTCCCGCAACCATTGTATTGTCACTGGTAAACGATTTACCCTGATTTATAACTGCCGCGATAACCTCTGAAGCAGCCTGGGTGCCTATAGGGCGTTTCCCGTCGGCCGAGATAACACTCGTCTGGGCTCTGGTATCGCCCTCGAACCAGGTGAAATCATAGCCTATTTCACTTTTTAACTGATCCTCAAATTCGCTTTCGGAGTATAAATCCAAGGAGTTGAGCTTTGCGTCTCTGTAGAATTTAGCCACGGAAGCAAGTCCTTCCAGAACCTCCTGCTCCATGCCGCTTCTTATTGAAACCGCCGAAGCGACACCGGCTATAACACCCACTAAGATCAAAGGAATAAGCGAAAGAGCAAGCAGCTTAGTCCTTATAGAAATCCTTTTTCCCTTCATACCGATCCCTCCTTTGACCGTTCCGGATAAACCCAAAGACATAGCTTATACAGGCGCCCTTTCGCAGTTTTACCGGTACAATCATAAAAACAAAAACAATAAAGAACCTTCCGAGAAACCTAAAACAGAGTTTTCGGAGCAACTATTCCAAAAACAGAACAATTGTATAAATATAACCATATAATATCGTTTTTTATATATATTTACAAGAAAAATCTGAAAAAATCAGATAAATCAGGAGACGCCGCAGCAGATGCAGAAGCAGATACCGAATGATCATCCTTTTGTATTGACAGGAATAAGCTGTTTTTACTATAATTTTCGGATATCAGGATCAAAAGCTTAGTTAAATTTCCTGGCTTTACTGTAGGAGAAAACTGCGTTGGGGAGCTTAAATCTATTTTGATTCAAAACCATGATCGGAAAGGAGAGGAAAGGGTATGATATATCATGTAAACACAAAGGCTTCAGAGGGTGGAGACGGGAGCTTTGCCAAACCGTTTCAGAGGATACAGGAGGCAGCGGATATTGCAAAGCCCGGAGACGAAGTGCTCGTATATCCGGGAATATATCGGGAAGCCGTGAACCCGAAAAATGGCGGCAGGGAGGATTCAAGAATCACTTATCGTTCCGTTGAAAAGGGGAAGGCGGTAATCACGGGGGCAGAGCCGGTGAAGGACTGGAAACCCTTTGATCAGAATGTCTGGCGCGCGGAAATACCCAACCGGATCTTTACGGATCGAAACCCCTTTACGACCATGGTAAGCGGCGACTGGTTCATCGCTTCCTTTACAGCACATACCGGGGACGTTTTCCTGAACGGGAAATCCATGTATGAAGTGTTGTCCGCAGAGGGCGTGAAAAAACCTGTTCCCTCTGATATATCATGGGATCCTGATTTTTCGGTTTATACCTGGTACGCAGAACAGGACGAAGACAGGGATATGACTATCCTGTACGCGAATTTTCAGGGCAAGGATCCAAACGCGGAGAATGTGGAGATAAGCGTACGAAAAAGCTGCTTCGCGCCCGAAGAGGAAGGAATCGGTTATATTACCCTTTCCGGCTTTACGGTCTGTCAGGCGGCGACCCAGTGGGCTCCACCGACGGCTTTTCAGGAGGGGATGATCGCTCCCCACTGGTCAAAAGGCTGGATCATTGAAGACTGTGAGGTGTTTGAATCAAAGTGCAGCGGGATCTCACTGGGCAAGTATTTACAGCCGGAGAATGATAATAAGTGGCTGAAATGGAAATATAAGGACGGAACCCAGACGGAGAGGGATTGTATTTTACAGGCGCAGCGTGAGGGCTTTTCAAAGGAGAGTATCGGCAGCCATATAGTCAGGCGATGCCATATCCACGACTGTGGCCAGACCGGGATCGTCGGCCATCTGGGAGGCGTTTTTTCCGTCATCGAGGACAATCATATTCATCATATCAACAATAAACAGAATCTGGCAGGTGCTGAGATCGGGGGGATAAAAATGCACGCCGCGATCGACGTGATCTATCGCAGAAACCATATTCATCACTGTACGAGAGGCCTGTGGCTTGACTGGCAGGCACAGGGTACCAGGGTGACCAGGAATCTGTTCCATGACAATACACTGCCTTTTGAGCACCTTATGAGGGAAGAAGCCATGGTCGGAAACGGAGAGGATATCTTCGTGGAGGTTTCCCACGGTCCCACTCTCATAGATAACAATATCCTGCTGTCTACCAGGGCACTGAAGCTTGCAACCCAGGGAGTGGCGGTGGTACATAACCTCATTGCCGGATCGATCACAGCGGTCGGAAAGGGAACGGATAACGGGGCAAAGACCCTGATCTCGCCCCGCTATACGCCTTATCATGTCCCGCATCAGACAGAGGTGGCGGGATTTATGACCTTTTTGCACGGCGACGACAGGTTCATGAACAATATTTTTATACAGATGCCGGTACATCCGTTCCTTGTGGAGAAATCAAAGCATGGGGATGAGAACTGCTGGGATGATGAAAATGTGACAGTAGGGGTTGCTTCCTTTAAGGGATATCCTACCCTTGAGGAATGGGAGAAGGAATTTACGGGCTACTGTGGCATGGGATCTCCTGCCAGCGACCGGTATTATATGCATCTGCCGGTCTGGTCGGAAGGCAATCTTTTCTTAAACGGAGCCCTGCCCTGGGAAAAGGAGAAGGGGAGCGAGGTGATCGACGGCTTCGAAGCTGCCCTTTGCCTGAAGGAGGAGAACGGAACCTTCCGGCTTTCGACCAATCTGGATGAAGTCGTTTCAAAGGCGGTACGGGAACCGGTGGATACAGAAAGACTGGGCATGGCTTTTGAGCCCGAGCAGAAATATGAAAACCCGGACGGAACACCTATTGTTTTCAACCGGGATTATTTTGGCAGGGAAACGGGAGAAAGGCCTCTTGCAGGCCCCTTTGCCGACGGGAAATATGACGGGGTCTCTCTTATACAATGAGCCGTGTGTAAAAAGTGATCCTTCTGCATAAAAGTTATGCGGCATTTTCCTCTGTGCGTCCGTGCGCACAGGCTTATAGTAAATGTACATATTTTGTGCGTTTACTATAGTTTTGAGCAGGAGAGTAAGCCCTCATCGGATGATGATTTTTGATCCCCTGATCATAAAGCTGAATCATACAATGCTCCCGGTTTTGGCCGGGAGCATTGCTATTGACGTTATTTTAATCGAAGCATGTGAAACGCGTTAACAGTCTTCTGCTTTAAGAGACGCTCGAGCTTCATTTACGTAGTGTTCTGCCGAAAATGCGTTTTTCTCGATCTCTTTGTCAGTCATAGGCCTCACTATCCTTACAGGATTTCCGTATGCCAGCGTCCCGTCGGGAATTTCCTTTCCCTGTGCAACCAGAGACCCTGCTCCGATCATGCAGTTATTCCCTACTTTTGCTCCGTTAAGAATAATGCTTCCCATTCCTATCACTGTGTTATCGCCGATGCTGCACCCGTGCAGGATGGAGCCGTGCCCGACTGTAACATCAGATCCGATCCTCATGGGAGATCCGCTGTCAATATGCAGTACACAGTTATCCTGAATATTGGTACGGCTGCCTATAGAAATCTTTTCCGCATCTCCACGGATAACCGC
>JAIKXO010000017.1 GCA_024684065.1 Lachnospiraceae bacterium | reverse complement strand
CCGTCCGGCATTATCTCCAGTTCATTGCCGAATGCATATATATCGGGGAATATCCCTTCGAGCCCGTCAATCTCGGTATCGCTTGACAGGTACCATTTCCCGGCAAAATCATCCGAGTCACGAACTTCAACTTTTACTTCATTATAAGAAGCCTCGGGCGTAACAGCACCCATCAGCATAAATCCCGAAAGCAGTACCGCTATAGCGGCCATCGCCATTGTTGTTATTATTTTTTTCATAAGCTCTCACTCCTTTACTTCTCCTTAAGCTTTTTCCTGTCGATCCAGCTTTTTGTCCTGCAATTGATATCCATCCTGTATACCATGGGCGGTTCGGTGTACTCACGCGCGATCATCATAAGTCCCATAAAGATTCCCCCAAGCGTCGGGTCAACACCATAGACCGGATCCTGCTTATCCCGGCTGACCACCTTTACATACCGAAACGGAGAGGCCACCCTTGGGTCACCCACGCTTCCGATCAGCTCCTCAAGGGACTTCCTGACCTTATCACGGCTGATCCCTGTGGCGTGCGCTACCTGATCGACACCTGCAAATTCACCATTCTTTAACGAATACAGATACGTGATAATAGCAAGGTTATCCCTGTCTGACAAAAGCCCAAACAACTCAGTCAGTCCCCTGGTATCCCTAAGCAGATCCTCAAAGACCTCCTTGTCGTCAGGGCTGAAGATGCATAAAGAAAAGTTATTGTCCTCCCTCAGCCCCATATATGTGAAAAATACATTGTCATAGACCGCAGACGCCATCTTGGGATACTCCTTGATATCGTAAGGAGGTTCTGCAAACCCGGTGTTGTTGACCCAGCTGCCTGTCTGTATGGCCCATTGCAGGTTCCTTATAAGCCTTGCAAAATCATTATGGGCCTCGGAGCTGCCTGTCTTTTGGTATTCAACATCGCAGCAGTCACGGGCGGCATCAAAAACAGCCTCTTCTATTGTCTTCTCTCTTCCTCCTCTTCCATAGAGAAAGTCGATCGATACTCCAAAGAAATCAGCTATCGCAGGAAGAAGGTCGCTCTCAGGATAGTTCCCGTTCTCCCATTTGGATACAGCCTGGGCACTCACTCCGAGGTGTCCGGCAAGCTGCTCCTGCGTTACCTTTTTCTCTTTTCTTAAAGCCTGAAGATTTTTAGAAAAGTTTGTCATGCCTGTTTATACCTCCTGTCAGATATCCTTTTGACCGGTCAAAGTCATCATTTGGTTGGATTGACTTTATCCTATCACAAGCATGAGTTGTATGCCATAGTAAATATAGAGCTATAGTTGGCTTTTAGTTGTATATTCACTCATTTTCTACTTGTAGTTGAATCCACGGGGGTGCCACGGGGACGGTTCTTTTGGCATGTGCCACGGAGACTGTTCCGGCATGAAGCCAGGCATTTAGAATTGGCACGCTTTTGTTCATATTATACAAAAATCACGAATTTCCATATCCTCCAGATCCAGCCGGCATTGTTATAATCTTACAAATTTCATCTATGGAACTGATAACTCTTCAAATTTCACTTCCGATATGCTATACTGCCACCACGTTATATTTGTCAGATTGAAAACAACAAATCCACGCAAACATCTATAGCAAAGGAATCAAATTATGAGCAGATCATCAAGAATCAGATCAAGCACAGGTATTTATCACGTTATGCTCCGCGGGATTGACAAACGCATTATCTTTTCAGATGATATGGATCGAATGATTTTTCTTAAAAGGGTAAAGCGGGCTAAGGAGATCTGTGGTTTCAAACTGTATGCATATTGTCTGATGGATAACCACATCCATATGCTGATCAAAGAAGAATCCGAACCGCTGGAGCTGATTTTCAAGAGAATAGGGGTTTCTTACGTAGCATACTACAATAAAAAACACCAGTTATACGGACATTTGTATCAGGATAGGTTCAGAAGCGAACCGGTCGAAACCCAGGAGTATTTTCTCGACGTGTTACGGTATATCTGTCAAAATCCTGTAAAGGCGGGTTTGTGCTCAAGTCCGTCAGAATATAAATGGCTGGGATGTTACGGATTTCGCGAAGAATCAGGGCTTCTGGATAATCCGGAGGAAATAGCCTCACTCTCAGAAAATGCTATACGGGATTTAATCGGAAGCGACTGTCACCATCCGCATATTGATGACATCGGAAGGATGCGGTTAACCGATCAGGATGCAATAGATACTTTGTGCAAGATCAGCAAATGCGCACATGTACAGGATATCAGCAGATTAGATAAATCGGAACGAATAGATGTACTTAATGCCGGCCTAAAGGCTGGTATTTCTGCCCGCCAGCTTTCCAGAATAACCGGAATAGGACGAAATATTATTGTTCGTACAAGAGATAAGTGAAAATCACACGTCCTATAATATATGTGTTCCAATCCCGGGGGACTGGCTTCGTGCCAAAAGAACCGTCCCCATGGCATGTGGCATGCCCTTGTCTTCATGACGATGCTGAGCGGACTCGAACCGCCAACTTCGGTCTATGGAACCTATGCCTTTCCTGCGGCTACAGCATCTACGTTGTGAGCCGGGGAATGGCCCCCGGCCCGGAGTTCATTTATAGGA
>JAIKXO010000007.1 GCA_024684065.1 Lachnospiraceae bacterium | reverse complement strand
TACCTAATATGCAAAAAATTATTCATATCAGGCTGGTATTCCGCACCAATAGATCGCATTATGCCTATATTCTGAATATACATATTCTTCTTGATTTAGTCAAGGTTTATGAAAAAGAAACAGACTGACTGTTTTTGTCCCAGCATAGAAGTTTTACAACCACTTTACATAAACGCGATGTTGATTTTACACGGCGCTGTTAGCATATCAGGAGGAAAAAATTATGGCAAAGAAAGATTATTTTATTGCAGAACCTTTTTTTAACAAAAATTCTTATTCTGATTATGAAAAAAAGATCCTGAAGCTGTGGAAAAAAATCATCATAAATTGACAGGGGAAATGAGCGGGTTTACATTTATTATAGTGGAGATTGACGCAACAGGCGTATCCTTAAAGGAGGCAGATATGTTAAAAGATCTTGTAAGAACAGACTGTATGACCAAGGATGAACTTAAGGCTAAGATCAGGGAGGAGAGGGATCATTTATTTTCCTCTCAGATGAAGATAAAGGATGGGAAGCTTCCCGTGATGGTCATCTTCGAAGGCTGGAACGCCGCAGGCAAGGGTGAGATCATCGGAAAGGTAATAAGGAACATCGACCCCAGGTTTTTCAAGGTCGCGACCATGGACAGGCAGCCCAGTGAGGATGAAAAGAGATACCCCTTCCTCTACAGGTTCATGAAGGAGATCCCGGAGGCCGGAAAGTTCCGCTTTTTCGATACCTGCTGGATGGAGGAAGTGGTTGACGGCGTGATGGGCGGGACCATTTCCGAAGAGGATTACAAAAAGCGCGTGCACTCCGTCAATGTCCTTGAAAGGCAGCTTTGCGACAACGGGTATCTGGTCATCAAGTTCTTTTTCCATATTTCCCAAAAGGAGCAGAAGAAGCGCCTGAAAAAGCTGAGTGAAAGCAAGGATACGAAATGGCGCGTGGACAGGGAGGACCTTTTCCAGAATAAGAATTATGAAAGCTTCCTTGATCTGTATGAAAGATACCTGGGCGATACCAATGAGTCCAGAACACCCTGGTATATCATAGATGCCGAAAACCAGAAAATGGCCGAATATCAGGTTCTTTCTTTTCTGAACCAGGGCATTGATATTGCTCTTACGAACCAGAAGATGAATGTGCCGATCCTTCAGAATACTTTCCCCATGCAGAGACTGCCGAAACTTGCGGAAATACCGCTGAAGGACAAGGTTCTGACAGATGAGGAATATGATGCGGAACTGGACAAACTGCAGAAGGAATTAAGCGATCTCGGAAATAAGCTTTACAGGAAAAAAATACCCGTTATAATCGCATATGAAGGTTGGGATGCCGCCGGAAAAGGCGGGAACATAAAAAGGATCACGGAGGCTCTGGATCCGAGAGACTATGTTGTTGAGCCGATAGCAAGTCCGGAGCCCCATGAAAAGGCAAGACATTATCTTTGGCGGTTTTGGACAAGGCTTCCCAAGACTGGTCATATCACCATCTTTGACCGCACCTGGTACGGAAGGGTAATGGTGGAAAGGCTTGAGGGATTTTGCTCTGAAAATGACTGGAAACGGGCCTACAACGAGATAAATGAGTTTGAAAGAGAGCTTTCTGATTGGGGCGCGGTTATCATTAAATTCTGGGTGCAGATAGATAAGGACACTCAGCTGCAGCGCTTTAACGACAGGCAGAATACTCCTGAGAAGCAGTGGAAGATCACCGATGAAGACTGGAGAAACAGGGAAAAATGGGATCTTTATGAAACTGCCATAGACGAGATGATCGAAAAGACCAGCACCACCTTTGCGCCCTGGCATGTCCTGGAATCCGTGGACAAGAAATATGCCAGGATCAAGGCGCTGAAGATCGTGATCGAAGAGATTAAAAAGAGAGTATAATAACGGAAATCGGATTGGAGGGCCATGATCTGAAAGGTTATTTAAATTTCCCCCTTGAAATCAATTTTTAATAGAGTTAGCCTTCTTTTAGGACGTCCAAATCTTTCCTAAGAGGAGGCTAAAAATGAATAGAGAAGAACTACACAGGTTTATTTCCGAGAGCAAGGGAAATGAAAGCAATATATGTCAGATCTGTGCCATAAGAGATGAGGAAACAATCTATGAGGATTGCTGGCGTGGTTTCAAACCGGAAGATCCTGTCAATGTCAATTCTGTGACCAAGGGTGTCATGGCTGTATTGACCGGCATAGCGGTCGATAAAGGATCTATTAAAAGCATCGATGAAAAGGTTATGTCCTTCTTCCCGGATTATCATGTTAAAAGAGGAGAAAAAACAATATACGACGTAACCATAAGGCATCTTTTGACAATGACGGCGCCCTATAAAGGCAGATCCGAGCCCTGGAAAAAGGTGTGTACCTCAGATGACTGGACAAAGGCGGCGTTGGACTTTCTTGGCGGACGCAGCGGGATTACGGGGGAATTCAGGTACGCTACTCTCGGAATTCAAATACTTGCGGGTATTATTGAAAGAGCAACCGGAGAGAAATGTATAGACTTTGCAAACAAATATCTCTTTATTCCCCTGGGGATCCCGGAGCACACACTGCACGGTGACAGCAGCAAAGAGGATCAGTTCGATTTCTTTATGAACAAGGGACCCAGGAAGAACGAGTGGTATTCGGATCCTCAGGACACTGTTACTGCAGGGTGGGGACTTTGCGCATCAGGACGGGACCTTGCAAAGATCGGTGCTATGATCCTGAATGAAGGGAAATATGCCGGAAAGCAGATCCTATCGTCGGAATGGATAGACCGGATGTTAACGCCATATTTGAAACTTGGCGAAAGGTTTGGCTGTATGGAGTATGGTTTTCTATGGTATAAGCCTTATGCGGATAAGGAGGTTTATGCTGCCATAGGCGACTCCGGGAACATCATATATGTAAATAAAGAGGAGAAGCTCTCTGTCGGCATAACCGGAACTTTCAAGCCGAGGATATTTGACAGAGTCGAATTTATTGAGGAAAAGGTGATCTCACTTTTTCTTCTGCACTGAATAACCGAATTTGCCTATTTTCCGGCCTAAACCAAAGTATACTCCGTGGGAGTAAGTCACAAGCTTCGAATCGTTGAGTTCGAATTTGCCATTGTTATCCATATATTTTTCGTCCACCAGGACGCCCACAACTTCTGCAATGAACATATCATGACTGCCGAGCTCTTTGATCTCCTTCACTTTACAGGCGAGACTCAAAGGGCTCTCTTTTATTGCGGGGACGGAAACGCCCTCAATACTTACGGGAGTCAGTTTCATATCCGCGAATTTATCCGTATCCCGTCCTGACTTAACTCCGCAGTAATCCGTTGCAAATGTAAGATCCTCGGTCACAAGGTTTATCACGAATTCCCCGGTATCGGCGATGATATCGTGGGAGTAGCGCTCTTTTCTTACAGAAATGGATACCATTACAGGATCCGAGCAGATGGTTCCTGTCCAGGCCACGGTTATTATATTAGGTTTGCAGCCCTCTTTAGCGCAGCTTATCATCACAACAGGCAGCGGATAGAGCATGTTTCCGGGTTTCCAGTTCGCTTTTGACATGTTTTTCCCCCTTAACAGTTTCGGGCTTCTTTTGCCATTTGATTAAAGAACAATAACACTAAAGATACCGTAAATCAATATGCACATTTGCCATTGTGTTTCCCGGGAAAAGATGATATTCGTATGTACGGGGGTGATCTTTGTGGCGCAGATACAGGTGACGGACCTGACTTTTTCATATGACGGAAGTCCGGATGATGTCTTAAAGGATGTGACATTCAGCATAGATACGGACTGGAAGCTGGGACTTATCGGCAGGAACGGAAAGGGTAAGACCACTCTCTTAAACCTTTTCATGGGGAAATATGATTACAGCGGAAGTATCAGCACCGGCACGGGTTTTGATTATTTTCCCTATCAGGTGTCGGAGCCGGATCTCACAGAGGCTGCCGTGGATCTTATGGAAAAGTGGAAGCCTGAAGTAGAGCAGTGGCAGGTCCTGATACAGATGAACGCCCTTAAGATGGACCCGGAATGCCTTTACCGGCCCTTTGGGACCCTGAGTTACGGGGAACGCACAAGGGTTATGCGGGCGGTCTTATTCGCGTCGGAGAATGAGTTCCTCTTGATAGATGAGCCCACAAACCATTTAGACAGCAGAGCCCGTGATATCGTAAAAGAGTTCCTTGCTTCAAAAAAAGGTTTTATCCTTGTATCCCACGACAGAGACCTGCTGGACGGGGTCTGCGATCATGTGCTGGTGCTTAACCGCGCCACAATTGAAGTCCAGGCAGGGAATTTCTCAAGCTGGTGGGAAAATAAGGAGAAGAAGGACGCTTTTTCCCTGGCGGAAAACGAGAAGCACTTAAAAGAGATCGGAAAG
>JAIKXO010000006.1 GCA_024684065.1 Lachnospiraceae bacterium | reverse complement strand
AAAGGAGAATCTGAAAATGGAAAAGAAGCCTTTAGGCTATTACGATTATACGGTCATACTTACTTATTGCGCCATGCTCTTTGGTTTTTCCGGGGTCATGCTTTCTATTGAAGGCCGGTTCTGGAAAGCCATTGTCTGTCTTATGATAGCCGGTGGATGTGATATGTTTGACGGGCTGGTCGCCTCCACAAAGGACAGGACCCGGAGTGAAAAGAGATTCGGGATCCAGATAGATTCAATGAGCGATCTTGTCAATTTCGGGATCATGCCTGCGGTCTTTTTGTACATGATCTGTAACAGGACCCGTGTGATAGCCATAATCTCTTCCCTGTATGCATTATGCGCATTGATAAGGCTTTCATATTTCAATGTTTTAGAAGAAGAAAGACAGGATGTCGAAACGGAAGCAAGAAGGGCTTTCCTGGGTGTTCCCGTCACCACTATCGCTCTCATGCTCCCTCTTATCTATCTGCTTTTCGATATGGGGATTTTTAAAAACATTTTAAGCTATCCGATGATATTTATACTCATGGGCGTAGCTTATCTGTCACCGATAGAGATCAAAAAGCCCGGGATGTCCGGGAAGATAGCGATACTGGTGATCGGACTTTGTGAAGTCTTCGGACTTATCATGTTTAAAGGATAGGAAATTGAACAAAGATTCCTTAACGATCAGATTTCTGTATAAAACGACCTTAGGACGGCTGCTCCTTAAGCCCCTGGCTCATCCTGAGACCTCTAAACTCGTGGGGGGGCTTATGTCAACGAGACTCTCTTCTCTTTTCATCCCTTTCTTTATCCGCAAACATAAGATCAGCATGAAGGGTGTTGAAATACCTGAAGGAGGCTTTTCTTCCTTCAATGCTTTTTTTACCAGAAAACGCAAATCCCCCCGTATCGATACGGATCCGGACAGACTGTCAAGTCCCTGCGATGGCTTCCTGACCATTTATGATATTACAGAAGATTCCGTCTTCAGTATAAAAAACACCCTGTTCTCAGTCGATACTCTATTAAAAAATAAAAAGCTTTCCGCAAAGTATCGTGGCGGACTGGCTCTTATCTTCAGGCTGACGCCTGCCAATTATCACAGATACTGCTATCCCGCAGACGGAACAATAGTATATGAGAAGAAGATTCCCGGACGCCTCTACTGCGTCAGACCGACAGCCATATATGAGCAGCCCGTATTCATAGAAAATGCCCGTGAATACCAGGTGATAAGATCCGGATATTTCGGGCATATTGTTCAGATGGAGGTCGGGGCGACATTAGTCGGGAAAATACATAACCATGTCTCCGCTCCTGTCGGACGGGAGGTTAAAGCAGGGCAGGAAAAGGGATATTTTGAATTCGGAGGATCTACCGTCATACTTCTGTTTAAGAAAGACACTCTCAATCTTTCGAAATACTTCAGAAAAACAATCGGCTCTTCCATCGAGACACCCGTCCGTTTTGGTCAGACGATATCCTGTTAAGGCTCAGGGATCACAATTTCATTGTAAGAGCGATCCGTTTTTTCTCAACGTCCACATCCAGGACCTTTACGTCCACCACATCTCCGACGGACACTGCATCAAGCGGATGTTTTATGTATCTGTCCGCGATCTGCGAAATATGCACCAGGCCGTCCTGATGCACTCCTATATCCACAAAGGCTCCGAAATCTATCACATTTCTCACGGTGCCCTTTAATACCATTCCCGGCTTTAGATCGCTCATTTCAAGAATATCGGATTTAAGCAGGGGCTTTGGCATGTCATCCCTGGGATCCCGCCCCGGTTTTTCAAGCTCTTTTATGATATCTTTAAGGGTGATCTCTCCTATTCCAAGCTCTTTCGAAAGTTCCTTCCTGTTTCCGATCCTTTTTTCAAGAAACCCTGCGCTGTCAGATACACGGCCTGAGCCTTTGCCGTCTGTCTTCTTTACCGCCTTTGCCGAAGCTTCTTCCCTGAGCTTTTTTACATCTGCCATTGAAAGACCGAGTATTTTAAGCAGCTTTTCCGTAGCCTCATAAGACTCAGGGTGTACGCTGGTCTCGTCTAACGGGTTTGAACCTCCGGTTATACGCATAAACCCGGCGCACTGTTCATACGCCTTCGGCCCAAGCTTATCAACCTTCAAAAGCTCTCTTCTGTTATTAAACCTTCCGTTTCTTTCCCTGTAATCTACAATGTTTTTTGCAACGGTTTTATTGATTCCCGAAATGTATTCAAGGAGCGAGGCTGACGCCGTATTGAGGTCTACACCGACCTTGTTAACGCTATCCTCGACCACACCCGTAAGGGCCTCTGACAGTTTTTTCTGGTCCATATCATGCTGATACTGGCCGACTCCGATGGATTTAGGATCGATCTTAACAAGCTCGGCCAGAGGATCCTGAAGCCGTCTGGCTATAGAGGCCGCGCTTCTCTGCCCCACATCAAACTCCGGAAATTCTTCCGTTGCGAGCCTGCTTGCGGAATAAACACTGGCTCCCGCCTCATTTACGATCACATACCGGACATCGCTCTTTATCTCCCTGAGAAAATCAACAATGATACGCTCCGATTCTCTTGAAGCAGTTCCGTTTCCGACCGAAATAACGGTAATACCGTATTTTTTGATAAGCGCTTTAAGTATCTGCTTTGATTCCTCAACCTTATTCTGTGGCGCTGTAGGATAAATAACGGCCGTATCCAATACCTTTCCCGTTTCATCCACAACCGCAAGCTTGCACCCTGTCCTGAAGGCCGGATCCCAGCCAAGAACAACCTGGCCTGTTATGGGAGGCTGCATCAGCAGCTGTTTTAAGTTTTTTCCGAACACTTCAATGGCACCGTCCTCGGCTTTCTCCGTCAGGGCGTTTCTAATCTCACGTTCTATTGCCGGAGCAATGAGCCTTTCATAGCTGTCCCTTATAACCTCCTTAAGGATCGGGGCCGTATATTCATTATCAGATGTGATTATCTTGTTTTCCAGATATTTAAAGATCCTTTCTTCGGGAGCATTTATCCTTACCGTAAGGATCTTTTCCGCCTCACCTCTGTTGATCGCAAGTATCCTGTGTCCGGCAAGCTTCCCTATGGGCTCCTCAAAATCATAATACATCTCATAAACCGATTTCCTGCTGCTGTCCTTTACGCTTGAAAAAAGAATGCCTTCCTCCATGGTCGCATTCCTGATATAAGTTCTGTATTCAGCTTCGTCTGAAACGGCCTCTGCTATTATATCCATTGCGCCGCTTAACGCTTCCTTTGCATCATTTACTCCTTTTTCTTCACTGACAAAATCCTCTGCGGCCTCAACAGCTGGTTTTTCAAGCTCCTGCTTAAGAATAAGCTCTGATAACGGCTCTAACCCCCTTTCCTTTGCTATGGAGGCTCTGGTACGCCTCTTTGGCTTAAATGGCCTGTATATATCCTCAACTGCAACTAACGTTTCCGCTTCGTCAAGCGCGGCCCTCAGTTCTTCTGTAAGCTTTCCCTGCTCTTCAATGCTTGAAAGGACAGCTTCCTTACGCTCTGAAAGATTTCTCAGATACCTTAGTCTTTCATCCAGAGCCCTCAGCTGCTCATCATTAAGCTCCCCGGTGGCTTCCTTCCTGTAACGGGCGATAAAAGGTATGGTATTACCCTCATCTATAAGATCTACCGCCGCCTTTATGCGCCATTCCTGTACCTTTAATTCACCGCTAAGCTTCCGAATTAAATCCATTCCCCAATTCTCCCTTCAGATCCCTGTAAAAAAGGCCATACACCGTAAACAGATAAGGCCCGACATAGATGAGCGCTATCCCGTAGGTAAATATCACCAGTACAAACCACCCGACAAAGGTGAGCGTAAGATAGATCAGCCTTAATACATTTCCCCTCATAAGCCTTATGCTTTCCCTGATTATCTCAGATACAGGCTTTTCAGGATAATCCAGGTAAATATAATATGCCGCAAACATATATGAATTAACGAGAACCAGTATTACGGCCGAAACAACCTCAAGCAACATCCCCGCAAAAAAGACGCTGCCGCTTACTCTTCCCTGGGCAAGGCCCGCACCCGCGCCGCTTCCCAGTAAAGAAGTAAGGCTCCCCGCTGACGAACCGACCCATACGATAAATGATATTATGATTATCTTATCAGGATTGTATTTAAAAGGAAAAAACAGATCTGCCAGAGAAGGCTTTATGTCTCTGGCAACTATCAGGCATACCCTCTTAAAGCCTGTTATTATAAGCTGGGATAACAGAGCTATGATAAGTGAAAGGCCATAGGTCATAAGCATGGTCTGAGGCTTTGAGAAGGCATCCAGAAGGTCATTTATGGAGTCTATCAGTCTGAAATCTATGCCCATTATCATAATAGCGGTCTCAGCCATATTCAGGGTAAAGATCATAAGTATGGTCAAAGCCGCCGCCCCGGCTAATATTTTATTGTGTCCTGACATTCGTCTTCTGGCGATAGCCTTAAGGTCTGATACCGGTCTCATATGATTCTCTTTCCAAACACTTTTACCTGAAGCTGCGTTTATCTACAGGTTCTGCCGCTAAACCATCCGCATTAATACATCCATATAATAAGCAAAGAAAAAGGACGGAAACCTTAAGGTCTCCTATCCCGGCAAAATTCTTTACTTAAAAACCATAAATTGAAAATATGAACTTTTCAGATATTATTATCAATAATGATCTTACTCAGGAAACCCGGTTAATACAAAATCTATACCGAAAGATCCAGATTTCTGCCCAAAAGAGCCTGGGCATCCAAATTCTTTTTATCTTTGGTATAGGGATTGTCCTCATTCTTATATGCTATCCTGGTAGTCGTAAGCCCGCCGCTGACATAGCTTCTGCCGCATTCAGGACAGATGGCGGTAGTCAGCTTAACGCTTGCCTGAAGCACCTTGCCGTTCCCTTCCTCTGCTTTTTTATAGGCATTGGAAACATGCTCCATCTCATGCGCCCTGACCTTTGCGGGAGCCGCGTCAGGAGAGATATGGGCCGCGGACTTGAAGGATACCATTTCATCCGAACCGTCCTGGTATTTACGGTTAGCACAGGTCTTGCACTCAGCGGGGGAAACCCTCTTACCGGGGGTAACTTCCTTTGATTCGCCCGGATTCCTGACGGGTCCTGTGCCCTCAACTCTTCCTGTTTTGCCTATGGAACCCTGCATTCCCGCAAGCTGATAAGGGCTGGGATTTCCGTATCCCCCGCCCTGCGAAAGCCTCATGGCGCTATTATACGCATTCATCGCGTAGTTCATTCCATAGCCTGAGATAGCCGCCATTCTTAACTCCTGATAAAAACTGTCCTATACTGCAGTATACGGATTAACTGTATAATTCGTTTAAATCCGGTCCGAAAATATATCTTAAAAGAATAAAAAGCGAAACTACCCCTATTTTCTTATACTCCATCATTAGATTAGCATATTTACCGCGGTATTTCAATACTTTTCGCTTTAATCCTCAAGCTCAAACATGTCGTGGATAGCATTGACCGCCTTATCTACCTCTTTTACGTCTATTAATACCGTTACCCTTATTTCAGAAGTAGATATCATATTTATATTGATCCCTGAATTATAGAGGGCTTCAAACATCTTGGCTGCCACTCCGGGATTTGACATCATTCCCGCGCCGACTATCGAAACCTTGGCAACCTCCTTGTTCAT
>JAIKXO010000004.1 GCA_024684065.1 Lachnospiraceae bacterium | reverse complement strand
GAAAGAGCTATTATAGGGATATCCGAGGTATCCTCCCTTCCCATGCCCCTTATCACCCTGGTCGCCTCATATCCGTTCATGACAGGCATCTGAATATCCATAAGCACAAGATCAAAATATCCGACAGGAGAGCTTTCCATCGCAACCACAGCTTCACTCCCGTCACGCACCGAAACCACAGAAAATCCGGCCTCCTTAAGAACCATTTCCGCCATAAGGCGGTTGATCTCCATATCCTCCACAAGAAGGATCCTATATGCCCCCTCCGCCCTGGGCTCTTCTTTCGCGGATACTTCCTCTTTTTGTATGCTTCCGCACTTATCTGCCGCTTTCAGCGGAAGTGCCACGGTAAAAACGCTTCCTTCTCCTTTTTTACTCTCAACACTTATGGTCCCGCCCATAATATCTATTAAGTTCCTGGTTATGGAAAGTCCTAACCCTGTACCGCTCACTCCTGATTTTGTAGAGCTTTCCTCTCTTTCGAAGGAGCCGTAGATACGCTTCATGAACTCCTCGCTCATGCCTATCCCGGTATCAGCCACCTTAAACTGGTATCTGGTATATCCGGAATCCGATGTTTCCTTTGCTCTTGCCGTAACAGTGACGGTCCCGCCCTCCTTTGTGAACTTTATCGCATTATCGATAAGGTTATTCATTATCCTTCTGAAACGATGGGCATCCATCACAAGCGTACATTCCGGTATGTCCACATCCCTGACAAGAGAGATTTTCTTTTCTGCGGCATGGACCATGGCCATGTCAAAAACAGTTTCTAACTGATTTAAAGATCTGTCTCCTCAAATTTTATATAAACACTGTTATCATGTATGCTGCCCATCTCAAGGAGATCCTCTATAAGAGACATCATATGCCGGCCGGCCTCTTTCGCCCTGGTAAGATCGTCCCTGACCTTTTCCGGACTGTCCGCATGCTTCATGGCAAGCTCCATAAAGCCCATAACAGCATTCATCGGAGTACGGATGTCATGGGAAATATTAAACAGGAACTCATCCTTAAGCTCCGCTATACCCCGCTCCCTTTCAAGCTCCATTTCCATCTTCTGGTTTTTCGCTTTTATCTCGCGGTTTTCCGTCACATCCTGAATGAATACATAATAAACGTTTCCATATTCTTCAGTCTCCACAAGGCGCCCGAAATCGTCAACTATGCCCTCACTCCCGTCCTTCCTTATTATCCTGTATTCCACATGGCCGAAATGAGAGACATCGGAATCGATCTGTGCGGTTATAGATTCCCTGACATTTTCAACATCCGAAGGATGAACCATTCCTTTGAAGGTTCCTCCGGTAAGCTCTGCAAATTCCTCCTGTGTATCACATCCGAAAATATAAAGCACTATATCATTGAGAAATATTATCTCTTCCGTCTCGTCTGCCTTATAGATGAGCAGGCCTCCCGGCATCTCCTGTGCCACTTTCGTAAGGTCTTCAAGAGACAGTTTTACTTTTCCGGTTGTCTTTCCCCTGTACATACAAATTAACCCAGCACTTCCTTCAATGTCTCAGTCATCTGCTTAATATCTATAGGCTTAGCTATGTGGGCATCCATCCCCGCCTCATGCGCTTTTTTCACGTCCTCGGAAAAGGCATTGGCGGTCATTGCTATGATCGGCAGCCCGGAAAGTGCCTTATTATCGAGATTACGGATCTCCCGCGCCGCCTCATACCCGTCCATTATGGGCATCTGGATATCCATAAGCACAAGATCATAATATCCGGGCTCACTGGCCTTAACCATGTCCACCGCCTGCTTTCCGTTTTCCGCAGTTTCTATCGTAAAGCCCATATTGGTAAGAATCATTATCGCTATCTCACGGTTAATGGGCATATCCTCGGCAAGTAAAAGCCTCATCCTGGAAAAATCCACGGAAAGACCGTGCTCTCTTCTATCTTCCCTTTTTTCCTCAGATGAAACCGCCTCCCCTTTCCGGAGCTCGAATTTTATCCTTATAACGAATTCAGCGCCCTCCCCGGGAGCGGTATTTACGGAAATATCACCACCCATTAATTCTACCAGGTTCTTTGTGATGGCCATTCCAAGTCCGGTTCCCTGTATCGCGTTGACCGCATCGCTCTTTTCACGTTCGAAGGCTTCAAACACTTTGTCCGCAAATTCCTCCGACATTCCGATGCCACTGTCTTTTACTCTGAGCTCATAGCTTCCGAAATCTTCGTTCCCGTCATCAAGCTCCTTAAGCTTTATTGAAACGCTTCCTCCCTCCGGCGTGAACTTATACGCATTACTCGTTAGGTTTAAAAGCACCCTGTTAAACCGGTTCTTGTCACAGTAAACGTTACTGTGCCGCACCGTAGACGAATCAACCGTAAAATCGATGTTTTTCTGTTCCATCTGGACGGAGAACATATCATGTACTTCATAAAGTGTCTTTTTTAAATCCACCGGTATCGGCTCCAGATCCATCTTTCCGCTTTCGATCCTGCTCATCTCCAGGACATCGTTTATAAGCGCAAGCAGATGCTGACTGGAGGTCTTGATCTTTGAAAGATACGTAAGTACCTCTGAAAGATCGTTATCATCCCTCTCCGCCAGGTTGATATATCCTATTATGGCGTTCATCGGGGTCCTTATGTCATGGGACATATTGGAAAGGAAGACGCTTTTTGCCTTGTTTGATTCCTCTGCCCTGAACCGTTCTATCTCAGCCTTTTCCTCCCTGGCGGAAATCGTCGCATATATGCTCATCATTATCCCGAGACTTACGATGATAAGCCCCATCTGTATAAGGCTGTTCCTTGAAAGGAGCCTGTCAACCTGATCAAGCTGTTCCTGTATATATCTCTCCGTATCCTGCAGGACTGCCGGATCGGTGCTTGGATTTCTCTTCTCATAGTACTCGCTTATATTGATCACCACGCCCTCCGTCATATCGTCCGTCGCATGCTTGACCCACATAAGCGAGGTAAAGAATATAAGAAAAAGCACCCCGATCAAGACTATCGTGGATTCCCCGTACCTTCCCTGTGTATCACGGCTGAAAACAAATTTGAAAAAAACAAACCCCAGAATACTCCAGAAAGCAAGTATAAGATAGGATTCCGTAGACATCGCCGTTGCTGACCAGGACATGGAATAGAAGAAAAAAATAACGGACATCAGAAAGCCGGTGATTCCCGTCGCCATGACTGCGGTATTTTTTTCCTTTTTCGCGTTTACAAAGGCAGCGAGCGAAGTATATCCATAGGCTATGGTCGCGCCTACCGTATTGACATCCACTATCCACCCGATAGCGGTCCTTCCTATAAAGGGAATTAAAAGAGACACTCCCATGAGCAGGACCAGCGCGTTTTTGGGGCTTCCATCTTCATTGAGCTTTCCGAACCATTCAGGCAATATCCCTTCCCTGGACATCGCATACAAAAGCCGGCTTCCTGCTATATAGTTGCCTACAAGCCCGGTTATTATGGCTGCGGCCGCAGCAAGCCCAAGGATAAACACTCCTGTATTCCCCAGAGCCCTGCTTACCGAATAAAAGGTCGGCAGGCCTTCAAGCCCGTTAAGATTTCCTATACCCCCTATGTAATCTGTCCATCCGTCATACCTGTCCGGAATGATCGATACAGCAATTCCCGCAAGCAGAATATACGATACAGCTCCGGTTACCAAAGACACAAGCAATACCCATTTAGTTTTCTTCATGGAGAAGTTAAAACCTTCCGCGGAATTCGAAACCGATTCAAATCCCGCAAAAGCCCAGGGTGAAAGAGCCACTATGGTAAATATCTGACGTATCGGAAGTCTCCCGTTTTGAGAAAACGAAGGCACGGTTCTGATCCCCATGCTCCTGTAAAGCCTGAAAACAGCTATCGAACAGATCACAATGCCCGCAATGAGCATAAATGCTGCTATCACCTGCAGTAACACCGCAAGCTTTTTCCCTTTGATGCATATGAATCCGAAAACAAGGATACAAACCATGGAGAGCATAACCTCTCCCTGATAAACATCATAGCCTAAGACAGTATAATGAAAACCAAACTGAAAAACATCTCCCGGAAGATACCTTCCTATGAGAGAAAGAGCCGTGGCATTGGCCCAGATTATCGCTATATACACAAGCAGTAAAAACCATGCGCTTATGAAGCCATGATCATATCCGAAGGTCTTTATAGCGTAGGTTAACGTCCCTCCGGAATCGGGGAATCTGTTCATAAGGTAATGATAGTTTAAGCCTATTATGAACATGACCACGGCCCCTGTCACAAGCCCAAGCACCGTACCGAGAGGACCTGCGGCCGGCAGAAAAGTAGTCCCCGGCATCACAAAAGAGCCCCAGCCTACCGCGCACCCAAAGGACAGAGCCCAGACCGATACCGGTGAAAGATATTTAGACAGCCCTCTGTTATCTGTCCCGCCGGAATTATTATTGTTCACATTCACCATATTTATACTACCTCTGAAGCACCCCTGCGGATTTGCGTGATCATCCTGAAAACAGATTCTTTATCCGCCGGCAGCTTTTCGGAAATCCTCCGGTCAGTATATGAACCGGCAGCGGCTCAGGCAGGCATAGATCTCCTGAACTCTTATGTATGAAAGACCTTCCGGAACATATGACCCTTCGGCCAAACCCGAAGGCCCTTTCTCCTCTATCAGTTCCGCTATTTTAGCCGCTATCTCCCCAAGCTCCCTTTTCCCGTCAAACAGATGCCTCATTGCATAAATAACGGCTTTACATAAGGACGTATTCTGTCCTCCTTCTGTCAGCTGCTCGACAAAACGCATTTCAACAGTCTCGTGATCAAGCATGAACCCGTCTGTTCCGAGAGTCTTTGACTTAAGCCTCCCCGAAAGATCAAACCTCTTTGAAAGCTTTGGTATCCTGCCTTTTGTCTTAAGCTTAAATCCATCATCCGCCGTATAAGAAGACTGGTAGTCCTTTGCCGCCTCCTTTGCGCGCTCCGTAATATCCACGGGTTTATAACAGTCCATCTGTATGATAGAATCCGCAAGATTAAAATAGGCCCCAAAGCTTCCGGCTACGAGGATCGTGGACACTCCTTCGCCTGAGAGATCCCGGATCCTGTCTATAAAGGGAGTTATCGGCTCCTGCTCCTTTGAAATGACCTTCTGCATGAGCTCATCCCTTATCATAAAGTTAGTCGCGCAGGTATCCTCATCTATAAGCAGCAGACGCGAACCGCTCTCTACCGCTTCAATCACATTTGCGGCCTGGGAAGTCGAGCCGCTGGCGTCTTCCGAAATAAAGCTCTGTGTCGCCCTGTTATCAGGAAGATTATTTATGAACAGGGATATATCCGCTCCGTGTACGCTCCTGCCGTCCTCCGCCCGTATCTTCATGGCCGAGCTGTCCGTGGCTACATACTCTCTCCCGTCGCCTGCTACATGATCATAGACTCCGAGCTCAAGCGCGGAAAGAAGAGTGGATTTTCCGTGATATCCGCCTCCGACTATGAGCGTCACACCGTTTTTTATCCCCATTCCGCCAAGCTCTCCCTTATGGGGAAGTGTAAGCGTTACTTTCATGGATTCCGGAGACTTAAAGGGAATCGCCCCTTCCATCTTTAACCTGGACACCCCGCTTTTTCTCGGAAGGATCGATCCGTCCGCTATAAACGCGCAAAGCCCTCTCTTTTTAAGCTCCTCCCTGATAAAAAACTGATCGTCCGACAGAAAGACAGCCGCTTCCGCCTCCTTACCCGCTGCCGCGCTGTAAATCAGGGAACTGTGTACACACTTCGGCAGAAAATCAAAGAGCATCCTTATAAGCTCCCTTGAGTTGATCGTCCTGCCGTTTGCGGGGAAGCCGATATGCAGACGGTAAAAAACATCTCCGGTTTTTTCATCTATCGTACAGGCTGTCCGTTCGAAAACCTCCTGCCCCGGCCTGCAGGTTTCGATTGCCCCGCTCTTCCCCGAGCCCTTCGCAAGATGATCATACTGCCTTGCGTTTTTGTCAAACCGTCTTATGAGAAAATCCGAAAGAGCGATCCTCCTGTGCTTTATATCATAATAATTCCCGGGAAAGCCCGCAGTCTTTCCGGGCACCCTGACAGTTATATGCGAAGGCGCCGCAAAGGGATCTCCCTGCACATGGTCGATGGTAAGCACATACTCACTGAAGGAATAGGTCCCTGCTGTCTGCTTGTAGAGCGGATAGCCCTTATGGTCGATCTGCTCGAGAAGAGCCCTCAGATCTCTGTCTTTTCTTAACATACCTGGTTCCTCTTTACCGATCCCGGTCCGTATAGTTTACATAAAATAGACAACTTCTTCTGCTGCCGGTTCCGCCTTCTCCACCTTTTTCGCGGTAAGCACCGGCATTTCCTGCCCGTACTGGCGATTCATGGCCTTTCCGATCTCGGCGGTGACATTCACATATTCCTTTTCCTTTAGGCCCGCAACATCGTCCCACTTACACGGAAAGCCCACAAACTGTATGTCCTCGGCACAGCACGTCATAGCATATCTTCCGGGTACAAAGACATCATTGCGTCCGGTCCTGGCTTTATGCACAAGCCCCTTAAACTTTACGGTTTTTCCGACATAGCTGTCGATATTGTCAAAGGTGTCGATATACCATATCCCGTAATCGTCGTCGGCAACCTCTATCTCTTTAGCGTTGATATCATAGGGGAGCTCTTCCTTAACGCTGTTGTTGATGGTGCCGTCCTCCATTTCAAAGATGACCTGCGTCCTTTTGTTGAGCGCCCTGACAGTACGCTTAAAGACCGGAAGGTCATAATCTTCCTTACATCTGTTGAAGACCACCAGATCCGAATAGGTAAACTGCCTTGTCATCATCTGCTTCATATTGGCAAGATATGCCTCATAGGTCGACGCATCGATAGTGGCAATACTTTCAGCCACAGCCCAATGATCCGGGATCGCCTCATACAGCGTATCCGGATCCCAGGTGCCGTTATATTCGATGATCACCCTGTCCGGCCTGTCCTCTTTATCAATGGCAAGAAAAGTCCCTGTCTCAATATCGTCCTCTTCCTCTATAACATGCGGGAAGAATTTATTGTCTTCAAGCTCCTTTTTGCTTAACTCCTCGATACCCTCTTCACAGATTATATAAGAAGTCTTCAATCCGTCCTTAAACTGATCCTCTCTTAATGTCTCCCTGATAAAGCTTGTCTTGCCGCTCTCAAGAAAACCTGTGAAAATGTAAGTAAATACCTGCTTCTTCCTTCCAAACATGGCAAACCTCTTAATGTTTTACAAAATCCGGATCAGCCTGAAGCTTTTCCGCTTCCTTACTGGGTGAGCAGTCTCATACCCCGAACAGCTCCCCGACCTCATGCTCCTTAAGCTCTGAACCTATTACGCAGAGCCTTCCCGTATAATCCGGCGCGCAGTCTCTTATCTCATACTCTCCTGGAGTAAGATCGAACTCATACCAGCCATTTCCATCCTTTGCCTGAACGATACCCTTGGCTCTTAAGATCATACCATATTCCCTGCTCTCCTCATCGGAAAGCCTCTTAAGGATCTCTTCCAGATCGTTCTTATCAAACTTATGAGGGGTTTCAACGCCCCAGCTCTGGAAGACTTCGTCTGCGTCGTGTCCATGGTGGTGATGATGGTGATGATGCCCGTGCTCATCATGTCCGTGATGATGGTCATGTTCTTCGTCATGATCATGCTCGTGCTCCTCTTCATCTTCATCATGGTGATGGTGGTGTTCATGCTCTTCCTCATCATGATCATGATGATGATGTTCTTCTTCATCATGATCGTGATGGTGATGGTGTTCCTCCTCGTCGTGATCATGATGGTGCTCCTCCTCATCGTGATCGTGATGGTGATGGTGCTCTTCTTCATCATCAGGAAGTCTGCTCATCTCCTCTAAAAGAGAATCCACAAGCGTATGCCCCTTCTCCATTGCATTAAGGATCTGTCCGCCGGAAAGGTCATCCCAGGGAGTGGTGATGATCACCGCTTCTTTATTATGCTCCCTCAAAGCCTTGATAAGCTCATCAAGCTTCTCCTCATCCATCTTCTGGGTACGGCTTATAACTATCGTTCCGGCACTCTCCACCTGATTGTTGAAGAACTCACCGAAATTCTTCATATACATCCTTGCCTTAGTTCCGTCGACAACAGCTACCAGAGAGTTGATGATAACTGCCTGCTCCTTCTCATTTACCCTTTCCACAGCCTTTGCAACATCAGACAGCTTGCCTACGCCTGAGGGCTCGATTATGATCCTGTCGGGGGTATACTGCTCTATCACCTTGGTAAGTGCCTCCCTGAAGTCGCCCACCAGAGAGCAGCAGATGCAGCCTGAGTTCATCTCGGTGATATTTATCCCGGCTTCCCTTAAGAAACCTCCGTCGATCCCGATCTCTCCGAATTCATTCTCTATCAGAACTACTTTCTGTCCCCTGAAAGAATCCTCTATCAGTTTTTTGATAAGGGTAGTTTTCCCTGCTCCCAGAAACCCGGAAATAATGTCTATTTTTGTCATGTTTCTGCCTCCTTGATGCTTTTATATGATTTTGATTTTTGATTACGATAAGAATGACTGAGAAGATCACTCTCCCCAGTCACTCATATAAATCTCTGATACCGTTTACGGGCTGCGTTAACGGCCGGACAGAATTTAAAAATTCCGAATTTATGAATCACTGTGTGATCCCTGAATCTATAGCCCGCTCTGTTTATTGATCAGCTGCCGCCGCCATGGAAGGATCAAGCTTGAAGAACTCGCAGGCCTCGTTCATTCCCTCTGCAAGTCCCTTTAAGCTTCTTGCCGATTCCGCAAGCAATGCGATGGTAGCGTTCAGCTCCTGCATGGAAGCCGTTGTCTGCTGCGTTGAAGCCGCATTCTCTTCCGATATTGCCGAAAGGTTTGAGATGATATCCACAACCCCGTTTCTGGAACGGTCACAGTCCTGAGCCTCGTCATTGATGCTGGATGCACCCTCTCTTGAGGTAAGGATACCTCCGGTAACGTTCTGGAAGGTCTGCATCGTCTGTTCGAGCTTTTCAGACTGCTCGGAAAGCCTTCTCTTAACCTCCTCCATCATGCTCATGGATGCCTTGGAATCGTCCGAAAGTCCCTTGACGATCTCGGAAATCCTCTGTGCTGAGGAATTGGACTCCTCTGAGAGGGTCTGTATCTCGGAAGCAACAACCGCAAAGCCTCTTCCGGCCTCGCCTGCCCTGGCCGCCTCTATAGAAGCATTAAGCGAAAGGAGATTGGTCTGGCTCGCTACATTTGAAATAAGCTGTACAGCATCCTGGATCTTCTGAACCGACTCATCGGTAGCTTCAACGTTTCTGGCAACTCCCATAACGGCCTCAACCGTCTTGTCATTGGATTCCGAAAGCTCCTGCATGATCTTTGCCGCCTGGTCTCCCGCGCTCTGCATATCGGCGCTCGTGCCGTTAAGATTGGCAACATTTTCAACGATGGTCTCAATGATAACGCCCATCTCGTTTACACGCATCGTAGCATTCTCAATATCCTCCGCCTGTGAAACAGCGCCCTTGCTGACATCATCAACCGCATGAGCGATATCATCCGCTGTCTGGCTGGACTGCGAAGCCATACTCTCAAGATCATCCCCGGAGCTGAGAACGCTGGTGGCAGAGGCCTGAATCTGTCCGACAATGGTCCGGAGCTGATCGATAAAGCTCTCCGTTCCTCGGGCCATGTCTCCGATCTCGTCGCCTCTCTTAAGTATCTTCTCGTCCACGTTTATAGTCAGGTCGCCTTCGGCAAGCTTGCTTATGGTCTCCTTTATGGATGTCGTTGCCTTCGCTATCTTAAGTGCGGTAATAATTCCGTAAATAATGCAGAGGATAGTAACAACCACTAATAAAACTATTGTAAGGATCAGGGTATTTCTTGATTCCTTCTGGAGCTCCTGGTTCTTATAATCGGCATAAGCTTCCATGGCATCCTGCATCATATTGAGATGCTCTCTCGCGGCAAGGAAATCCTGCTCCGAAGCCTCGATGTCGCCCTCTCCTGTCTCAACAGTATAGGTTTCTTTCCAGGCCTTGATCTCTTCCTCAAATTTCGCCAGGATTGACGCATTCGACTCCGTGAGTCCGCCTCCCCTGAAATCATTATAGAGATAAGGATCATTCCCGTATTCTTTATGCAGATCTGCGATACCATCGATAACCTGCTGATAATTGCCGTTAAAATCTTCAATCTCAGCGTCTAATGTCGCTTCGTCCTGAATGCCCTCATGTACCTCATAGACCCCTACCATGGCGTACATGGCCTGATATCCGTCTCTGTCGATCGTTAAAAGCGAGTTCTCCAATTGACTGATCTGGTCATAGTAAACCGCCTTGGCTTCTTCAAGCGTATTCATATTCTCTATGCCTAAAAAAGCCACTGCCGCAATAAGCAATACCACAAGCGGCGCGATCATGAGCATCAGCTGTGCTATAATACTGCGTCTCATATAATATCCTCTCCTTTACAAAATAATTATTACCTGTCCTGTTCGACAGACATCCCGGTTACTCAAAATACTAGCATAAAATCCCCATAAATACAATAAAAAAAGCGTGTTTACATAAAATACACATGGCGATTCCTACACCTCGATCGCACTGATACATTTTTCGATCCCTCCGGAAATAAATTCCGTCATAAACGATACCGCTTCACCCTTTCCCATCTCTTCCTCATGCCTCATAAGAAATACAAATGAATCCACAATGCTTCCGGCAATGTTTTCGCAAAGCATTTCCGCCTTCATACGTCCCATTTTCGCCTCTGATCTCCGCCTTATGCTGCTGTCTTCTATAGCATCCTTCAGCACCGTTCTTATCTTGCAAAGCATTTTTGAATTGTCTTCTATGGCCAGTAAAGCTTTAAAGTCCTCTCTCATCGAATAAAAGAGCTCAAAAACATCCTTAAGCTTTATTTCCGTTATCTCCTTCATGCTGAGAGAATCCTCAGCCTCGCATGCCGCCCTCAGGGAATTGGTGACACGCTCCGAAACCTTTTCCTCAAGATCCGGGATATCCCTGTAATGAGCGTAAAAGGTTCCCCTGCTCACATCAGCAAGATCGATAACCTCGTTTACTGTTATCCTGCCACAGCCCTTTCTGAATAACAGCTCTAAATATGCATGTTCAATTGATTTTTTTGTTCTGGTAACATCTCGTCGTTCCTTCATGATCGCCGGCTCCTCGTTTATAAAGTTATATGTGGACTGCGGATGTATTATAAACGGATCAGATGTTTGTATATGATCCGTTTACTGTAATACTGTCCGGTCCAAATATATATTATACTAAATATTGATAGCTTTTTGGGTTTTTTTTTCAGATTGTCTTAAGCGTGTTCTGATGATAGAATGAAAAAATGTATGATACGGCTTTTGTTCTGAACAGCATAGCTTTGGGAATCGGTCTTGCAATGGATGCTTTCTCGGTTTCTCTTGCAAACGGGCTAAGAGAACCTTCCATGACCGTAAAGAGGACCTGTGCGGTAGCTTCCGTATATGCCCTTTTTCAATATGCGATGCCGATGCTCGGATGGATTTTCATACATACGATCGCTGAACTTTTTTTATCCGTTCAGCCCTTTATACCTCTAACGGGCATGATCCTGCTTCTTTTTCTTGGTATAAAGATGATATTTGAAGGAATAAGATCAGGGCATAAAAACAACGAAGACGGCACTGTAAGCCTTACGGTTCCCGTTCTTCTGCTTCAGGGGACTGCTACCTCCATAGATGCTCTCTCGGTCGGCTTTACGACAGCCGGATATAACCTGGCGGCCGCAAACCTTTCTTCCGTGATCATAGGACTTGTCACCTTTATCATCTGTGTCGGAGGTCTTAAAATAGGCCACAGAGCCGGAACAAAGCTTTCCTCAAAGGCTTCGATACTGGGTGGGATAATTCTTATTACGATCGGGCTTAAGATTTTTTTCTTCTGATCAGATATTTTAAGGAATATGCCATTCGCAATGTGCGGCGCAGCAAACGGCAAAACAGGGCTTATTATGACGTTTGCTGCTGATCAGTTACGATCAGTAAAGGAAAATGATGTTTCGGTATGCCTCGGGAATATATTTGAGCCTTTGAACATCCGGTAATCGAATAGGGAAGATGAAATCGTACACTACTCGCCCGCAGGCCGGCGATCTGCTCTGCTGACATACTCCTTTCGCCGGCCCTGCGTGAAAAGCCCCGGGATCAGTATCCCGGGGCTTTTATGGCTTTTATATATTTATTTCGTTTTTTACATTTCATAAACATCTAAACGGCTATGTGCTTCAAAGTCCTATATAATTTTACTGCACAGGCACAACCCCGGCATCCGTTAAAGGAACGGTATCTGCCGCAGGAACCGCATCCGTTGCCGGAACTGCATCCGTCGAAGGAACTGCCGATGCATCCTGTCCTGCAACCTGGAGCCATGGATTTAACGGGTTTACGTCAGTCGGATCCCATCCTCTGTAGGGCGAATTGAAATCTATCGGAATGGAGGCCGGCTTGCCAAGCTCTCCCGGAGAGGTATAATCATCGTAAACGACTACCTTCGTACCTTTCTTGCAGAAATCATAGATCCACTTCGCATCAGCGACAGCCATTCTCACGCATCCGAGAGATGCCTTCTGTCCGAGGAGATTGTACTGGTCATATTCAAGGTTTCCGACATTGCGGGACATATAGGGAACAGAATGGAACATTATCCCTCTGTTGAATCTTATGGCATATCTTCCGTAGGTTCCGTCCACCATAAGTCTCCAGTCATAATAGTCTGAGGTCCTGAAGGTTCCGAGAGGAGTTTCGTGTCCGGCCCTTCCTGTCGAGCACACTATGGACTTTACAGCAGTCTCCGTCCCGTCCGCGTTCTTAAGCTTAACCGTGACGCAGTCAAGAGCTCTGTTAACATATATTACAAACTCGGGAAGAACATTCGCCATCCCTGCAGTAACCGCATATGTCCTTTCGGTATGCGCCGTCATGACAACCAGGCTTAACAAAACTAAAACCGCTGTTTTCTTAAAAATCTTCATTTCCACTCCTTTCGAATCTATATCAGAGTCTTCGGTAATTTCTTAAATATTTCGCGGCTATCCGGCATACCGGATGATCACCTGCTTCCAAAAGAAGATACCGGCCGCGTCAGCATTACACATTCTATCAGAAAACCCGTGATGTTACAACTGTTTTATGGTACGGAAATCAACGGCATTTCCGTCTGGTCAGGCATCTCACACATAGCTGCATGGTTTCCTGATTTCCGGCCAATACAGGTTAATTTAAAAAATACTATTTCTGATAACCTGTCAGCTTCCGGGCTTCCGAAAGGTTTATGTCCTGCTTTAACGCTATAGCCGAGAGATCTTCAAACTCAGCCTTTTCTCTTTTTACTCCGTAACCCGAGGATTCCTTGATCCTTACCTTCCCGTATCCGGTGTCTGATTCTTTTATGCTCCGGTCCAAAACATATCTGTTGTACAGAGCTTCCCTTATCCCGATGGTCGAGGTATGCTTAAATATCTCCCTGACCATGGCTGCCCTGTCTTCTTCCCTGCAGAGCACAGTAAGGACTATTCCCGGCCTTGACTTTTTCATCCCCGCAGATACCGTAAAGACCTCCAGAGCACCGGCCCTGTATAACAAATCCATGGCAAAGCCGATCTCCTCTCCTGTCATATCATCAATATTACAGGAAAGGCCGATCACTCTGTCCCTGCTTTCATTTAAGGCTTCTTCACCCTGATCCTCCGTCGATCCGAGCGTTGCTCTCACGCAGTTAGCCGCTTCGAAATCCTTTTTCCCCATTCCGTATCCGATCTTCTCGGTGCTCATGACGGGCATGGGGCCAAAATCCGAAACAAAGTATTTTACAAGGGCCGCTCCGGTCGGTGTACATAGCTCCCCTTCGATCCTTCCCCCATAGGCCGGGATCCCTTTAAGGATATTTGCGGTAGCCGGAGCCGGGACAGGCATGATCCCGTGCTGACACCTTACCTGACCGTAGCCGGTGCACAACTCGGACGCCAGTACCTTTTCGATACCGAGTTTATTCATTGCAAGGCAGACCGCCGCTATATCGCAAACCGCATCCATCATCCCGAGCTCATGGAAATGTATCATCGAAATATCCGTTCCGTGCGCCTTGCTCTCGGCATCCGCGACTATCCTGTATACATTCAGGACATCTTCTTTTACTTTATCCGGAAGCTTAAGGCTTCTGACCAGATTCTCTATATCCTGCATGGAAACATGTTTATGATGATGATCGTGACCGTGATCGTGGCCATGACCGTCATGATGATGGTATTCTCCGTGACCGTGGCCGTGGACATCATGGTGATGGTCTTCATCGTGGCCGTGGACATCATGATGATGGTCTTCATCGTGGTCATGGCCGTGATGCCCCTCTGCATGGCTGTGGTCTTCATGATGATGGCAGTCATCGTGGTCGTGGCCGTGATGGTCATGCTCATAACCATGACCGTGCCCATGCTTCACATCCTCTGATACTTCTTCCTCTCCTGCCACCCTGACTTCAAAATGCGTTCCTTTTATCCCGCATCTCACCGTTTCCTGAGTCTCCACGGAAACATCCGGTATTCCGGCCTCCTTAAGTTCATTAAGAAATTCCGTCCTTTCTTCCTCTGAAAACAGCTCATATAACGCGGCGGACAGCATATCCCCCGCTGCTCCCATATTAAGATCCAAATATAAAGTTCTCATAGTCTCCCATCTCCTGATCGTCAAATGATTCAAACGTCAAAAGGCATCCATCGGATCGTACCGTGCTTCACACTTCCACTATCCGTCGTTATATCCGTTCTGACATGACTTCACACCCTTGCAGACAGCCATAGCGCATTTTCGTGTGGCTTTTCCTCAATTCACCCTTTTTTATGGCGCACCTTCGTTGCTTAGGTGCTTAATCCAAATTTGATTCATACGTGAGGCAGTCATAATGATACGATATGGTTGATAAGGCTCGCCTGATAGGCCGCTCCGTAGCCGTTATCTATATTGACCACCGATATTCCATTGGCACAGGAATTGAGCATCGAAAGAAGCGCGGTAACCCCTCCGAAGGAAGCCCCGTAGCCTACACTTGTAGGCACCGCTATGACCGGGCAGCTGCAAAGACCTCCTACCACGCTTGCCAGCGCCCCCTCCATACCGGCTATTGCGATCACCACTTTTGCTGACATGATATCATCGATCCTCGCAAGCAGCCTGTGCAGTCCCGCAACTCCAACATCATAAAGCCTCACCGTTTCATTGCCGAAAAACTCCGAGGTGCAAGCCGCCTCCTCAGCTACCGGGATATCACTGGTTCCCGCTGTGACCACCGCGATCTTTCCGATCCCGTCCGGCTCCTTTTTATTTCCGATCATCCCGATATTACCTTCCCGGTAATATGTAAAAGCCGATACATCGGAAAGCTCCTCAGCCTTATCCGGGGAAAGCCTTGTGATAAGGATGTCATCCTGCCCTCCGTTCTTCATGGTAAGAATGATCTCCCTTATCTGGTCCACAGTCTTTCCCGCTCCGAACACTACTTCTCCGGCACCGGTCCTTAATTCCCTCTGGGTATCTATTTTTGCAAATCCCATGTCGATGAAGGGCTTTTTTTTAAGCAACAGTTCGGCCTCTTCCAAAGCGAGCCTTCCTTCCTTCACATCCGAAAGGATTTTCGAAACGCTTATCCTTTCCGATCCTTCCTGCATATCTTTCCTCCCCTGATCCTAAGCTTATAACGCATACTATAATACTTCGTTAAGGCTCCCCGTTCTGTATCCTTTTAGATCCATCGCCGTATAGTCAAATCCAAGCTCCTTAAAGCCTGCCGTAACCTTTTCCCTTACAGAGGGATCAAGCATCTTCTCAAATTCGGAAGTCAAAAGCTCGATCCTTGCGACCTTCCCATGCATCCTGACCCTGCAGTTGGTAAAACCAAGCTCAAAAAGAAGTGCTTCCGCCTTCCCTGCCATAACAAGCTTTTCCCTGGTGATCCTGTCGCCATAGGGTATCCTGGAGGCAAGACAGGCAAATGAGGGCTTATCCCAGGTCTTAAGTCCCATCTCCCTGGAAAGCTCCCTGATCTCGCTCTTGGTAAGACCGGCCTCTTTAAGCGGGCTCTTTATTCCAAGCTCTGAGACCGCCCGCATCCCCGGCCTGTAATCCGTTTCGTCATCCGCATTTGACCCTTCAAGGACTTCCGATATCCCCTCATCTTTCGCAAGCTCCAGCATTTTACCGAAAATGATATGCTTGCAATAGTAACAGCGATCCTTAGGATTGGCCGCATAGTTCTCATTATCGAGTTCGCCGGGTTCAAATACTATCTGTTTTATCCCGTTTTCCCTGCAGAACTCATATGCCGCCTTCCGTTCGGCTTCAGGAAAGGAAGGAGAATCAGCCGTAAGGGCGATGCACCGCTCCTTAAGCACGTCTCTGGCCGCTTTCAGCAGAAAGGTGGAGTCAACACCTGCGGAAAAAGCGACTGCCGCGCTTTCATAACCTCTCAGGACCGAATACAGCTTTTCCAGTTTTTCTTTATGCACCATTGCTGCCTCCTTTGTAATAAAACTGTTATCGCAAGTAAAAAACCTGCAATGATCGTAGTCCGGTGCCTTAAACACATCTTTTACCAGAGTCTTAAAAAAAGGCTCAGATAATAAATATTATACAAAAAGAGATGCCCCGAGGCATCCCTTTTTTATATGCTATTGACCGTGAAAGTCAATCAGAATCTGTTATCATATCCGCGCCGATTTGCGCAGCAGATCGTGCGCTTATGTACGAACTTTGGTTCGTGCCGGTCCGGGCTGCCTTGCAGACCGAATCATTTCCTCATAAACACTATACTCCGCACTTTCAACCCCGGTCATAAGGCCTGAAAAATGCTCCGATCCGTGTTTACAGATTCAATAATCAGCCCTTTACCGCACCTGCGACCATACCCTTGATTATCTGCCTGCTGAAGATGAAGTAGAAAAGCACGACAGGCGACATGGTAAGAAGCATTGCCGCCATCATCTTCGGAAAATCGGAATTGAACTGTCCGGTAAAATTCTTAAGCGCAAGCGGAACCGTCTGGTAAGCCTTACTCTGCAAAATGAGAGCGAATGAAAATTCATTCCAGCAGCCGAATACGTTGATTATAGCTACAGTCGTTAAGATCGGCTTGCAGATGGGAAGGATTATCGAGAACATCGACCTTGTGAAGGAACAGCCGTCAATCGCGGCCGCCTCTTCAAGCGCCGTAGGGATCCCTTTTACATAGCCCTCCACCAGAAACAGCGAAACCGGCAGGTTAAAGCACAGATACGGAAGTAAGAGCGTAAACCATCTGTTAAGAAGGCCAACCCTCGAAAAAATAATATAGATCGGAACCATCAGAGAGTGTACGGGGATCAGCATGCCCATTAAGAACATGATGTACAAAGGCCTGTTCAGTTTAAATCTGCACCTCGAAAGAATATAGCCTACTATGAAAGCAAAGAACACTATCAGGCATACCGATATGATCGTCGTTCTTGTACTGTTCCACATGGAGGAAGCAATATTGTAATCGGGATTTGACAGGATCCTCTGATAGTTATTTAAGCTCGGCTCCTTGGGGAGCGAAAAGATATCTTTGTTGAAATCCCTCTTCTGCTTAAGAGAGGAATAGCCCATCCAGATAAGCGGGAAAATACAGCTTAAGGAAAAGATCCACATGAAGACATTGAGAACAATTCCTCCTATCGTATCTCCTACCTTGCTTCCGGCGGATACGTTCTTAACCGCCTGGGTCTCTAAGATTCTTTCAGAAGCCATTACCTGAGCCCTCCTTTCCCGTATTTGGCCTTTGCAGCCGAGATCATCTCTTTCTCACGCTGCCTGGCCTGCTTTGCTTCGTTCCTGTCATACTCATCAGTCGTCAGGCGGGTGAGCAGTGCCTGCGAGCCGCCTATAACGGCAAGCGAAAGAACGAAGATCGCAACGGATATGCAGGAGCCATATCCCAGATAGCCTGTCTCAAAGGAGGTCTTATACCCGTACATCGCCATAACCATCGATGAATACCCGGGACCGCCCTTGGTCATAACAAATATATTATCAAAAGCTTTCATGTTACCCGCGATACAGAGGGTAACGCAGACAAGCAGAGTACTCTTTATCAAAGGCAGCACAATATAGCGCGCCCTCTGGATCCCGTTTGCCCCGTCGATCTCTGCCGACTCCAAAACCTCGGTATCAATAGAGGCTACCGCCGAAAGGATTATTACCATATAGTATCCTATATACTGCCAGACTAACGGAATGGATACCAGCAGCATTATAATTGACGGGTCGTTCAGCCATACAGGTCCCGATTTCATGTTGGGGATCTTTCCGATCTGAACTAAGAACCAGTTCAGCAGACCTTTTCTCTGGTCATAGATCATGAGCCAGATAAAGCCAATGCAGACTGCGGAAATAGTGCTCGGGAAGAAGCCGAAGGTCCTGTGGATACCCTTGGCCTTTACAAGCTTCGAGCTTACTATCATGACAAGGATGAATGCTATTCCCACCTGTCCGACGATACAGAAAACAACAAGGAAGATATTATGCCTGAAGGAAGCCCAGAACACCTCGTCGTCCAAAAGCCTGGCATAGTTTTCAAGCCCGTTGAAGATCTTGTTGGGACCAACCTTCCAATCATAAAAGCTGTAAAAAAGAGCAGCGACTAACGGCACAAATACCGTAAAAATAAAAAGAGCCACCGGTACCACAAGATATCCGAAGATGGTTCTGTTTTTAGGTCGTATCGAATTAAGCATATTCCGCCCCCAGAAGTGATGATCGAAACCGGGCGTATCCATCGGATAAAACGGTCATATCCTTCCTGATCGGATCCATACCCGGTTTTCCATGTTTATACTTTGGGACAGCCCTAAGACTGTCCCAAAGCAGATAAAACATTTTAGTATACAAGCTGTCGAATCACTGCACGAAATCCGGCAGACCGGCTTCTTACTGGCCGAGATATGCCTCGTAAGCAGCCTGTGTATCTTCGGCAACCTTTTCAGGATCGATGTCTCCGTTAACCATTTCCTGCATCTCTGTATTCAGAACAGACCATACGGAACCGTCTACGTAAGAGTCATAGATCTCGCAGCCCTTTGTATCAACATAAGAGAAGTTGTAGAAATCCTGTACGAACTGATCCTGTGAAGAAAGATCAACATCAGCCTTGCAGAATCCGCCAAGAGCGTAATACTTTCCAACATACTCAGCAAAAGCGGGGCCTGTCAGATACTGTCCAAGATCGACACAAGCTGCAAGCTTGTCGGGATCCTCGGCAACCTTTGCGTTAATTGCGAAGGAATAACCAAGACCGATATTCTGGAACTTCTCATACTTTGTAGCATCTGCTGCCTTAGGAAGAACCGCGAACTTGGTAGCCGCATACTTCTCAGGATCTTCATTTCTGAGGGTTTCCTTGATGTAGTCGATATCCCAGTTACCGCCGATGTAAGCAGCGCAGTCGCCTGCGATATAGAGCTCACGTGCATCTTCGTTTGTCTTCATGTTGAAATCGCTGTTGAAAAGGCCTGCATCCTTGAAGAGATACTGAGTCTCCTTAAGAGCATCAACAAACTCGGGATCCGTGAAGGAAGCCTTGCCGTCGCCTGCGATGATGCTTGAGAACCAGTCAGTTCCCGTGTACTGATATCCAAGGCAGGATACGAAGCAGGAGTTAAGGTTCCACTGTCCCTGGTTACCAAAGCCGATCGTGTCGATGCCCTGCTCGTCGAAGTAAGCCTTAGCCTCTTCAACCTCGTCCCATGTCTCGGGGAACTCATCGAAGCCTGCCTCTGCCCAAAGGTCAGAATCATAAGCTATAACGGTACATGTTCCGCCTGTAAGGATCGGGAATCCGTAATAATGTCCGTCTACGGTATGAGGTACAAGATAGTCCATGTTGTACTTATCAGCATAAGGTGAACCTGTCACATAATCGGTAAGATCAACAAGGAGTCCCTGGTTAACCCAGCTGATGGTGTTCATTCCCTGAAGAAGGAATACATCAGGAAGCTCATCTGAAGAAGCGTAGGTAGCGATCTGGACCTTATAGTCACCGTTTGCAAGAACTTCTTCGTTTAAGTTGATGTCAGGATGTCCTGCCTGCCATGCCTTGATAGCTGTTCTGTGTCCGTCGGAGCCGCCGTTTCCGTCAGCTTCCTCGGAAGTTGAGAAATGCATGTAGCTGATGTCGCCCTTATAAGCGAGCTCATTGGTAGCGCCCTCTGTGGAGATGGGTCCCTTTAACCCTTCGACCACTAATTCTCCGCCTGCCTCTGCATCCTCTGCGGGAGCCTCAGCCTCATCTGCGGGAGCTTCATCTTCGGTTTCTTCTACAGCTGCGGGTTCCTCAGCCGGAAGAGCGATGTCCTCTGCTCCGCCGCAGCCTGCCAGAATGCCTGCTGCCATTGAAGCTGCTAACAACGTTGCTAACAATTTCTTTTTCATTTTAATCCTCCTTAGTAATTTATATACGATATTTGCAGACAAATATCGTTTTTTCTGATATGCCAGTCGATTATCGACTGTTCGTGATTATCATACAACAAATTTTACAACTTGTCCACAAAAATCTTGGAAAATTTTGGACAGATTTACGATAACGTTTAAGTACCGTGAAATGCCGTTTGATCTTTCTAAAAACAATGTTGTTCCCCGGGGTCTGCATCTGTCACTATGCACAACGCTTCCGGCACATGAAAAGAGCACATCGGCACTTCCAAAACGACAGCGTTCCCTGAGCATACGTACTTCCCTGAACATCAGCACTCCCTGAGCACCAGCACTTCCCTCTCCTTAAGCCGTACCTTCCCCTGTATGAGCCTTCCGGTAAGGATATCCTCATAAACAGGCAGCCGGCGGGGCTCTGACAGACCGTCCGCAGCCCCTTCTCCGCTCTCACTTAAGAAACCGGCGCTTCCTTCATTTTCACCGGACGGACAGGTACTCCCTCCTCTATTGAAATGGGTTTTTGCCCCTGAAATATCTGACATACCCTCGTCAGAGTCGAGGGCTCCACTATTACCGGAAAGATCAACGCTTCCACCGTCACGGTCATGACAGATAATAAACCATGTCTTTTCTCCGTTCTTTGTGCGCAGTGAAATCTCCACCTCTCCCTCAGAAAGAAAAGGGGCCGCTATTCCGCAGTCTTTTAATATCATATGTATAAAATCGTCAAGGAATGCCTCCTCCGGCCTCGAAGCAAGGTAATAAGCCTTTCCCTTCCCTGAGCGGTTCACACAGAAGCAGGGTTCCCCCGAATAGAAGTCCTTTCCGTAAAAGCCTAACGGCTCCGCGCCTTCAATTCTTATCCTGTCGCAAAGGAAATCACAGAAATATTCACGCTTAAAGCCCTGATTTTCATAAAGCTCCGAAGAGATGCAGATCCGGTTCCTTTCATCCGGAAAGAGCGCGTCGGTCTCCTCGACCCATAGCCCCAAAACCCTTCTTAACGGACCCGGATATGCCCCGTACACGCATCTGTCGTCCTCATCCGCGTATCCAGTAAGGTAGGTAGCGATAAGCGTACCTCCGTTTTTGACATATTTCTCCAGCTTTTCTGCCGTTTCCTTGGTGATCATATACAATAACGGAGTAAAGACGGCCTTATATCCGGAAAGATCGGAGCAGGGCTTAAGAAAATCCACGGAGATATTCCGCTTATGCAGAGCCGAATAATATTTATGCAGCTCCTTGAGGTAATCAAGGGATTCAGAGGGACCCGAGCTGTTTTCAAGAGCCCACCAGCTGTTCCAGTCCATGATGATCCCTGTTTCTGACCGGGTCTGTGCTCCAACGATCCCTGTGCCAAGGCTCTTAAGCTCCCCGCCAAGCTGCTTCATTTCTCTGAACACGCGGGTGTCATTTCTTCCGCTGTGGGAAATAAGGGCCCCGTGGAATTTCTCCACCCCGGATACAGACTGCCGCATCTGGAAGTACATCGAACTGTCAGCCCCGTGAGCAAGGCCCTGATAGGCAAGCTCCCTTATTTCACCGGGCCGTTTTACCTTATTATATGGCTGCCAGTTCTGTTGATTTGGCGACTGTTCCATGACATAAAATGATCGGCCGTCCTTGAGCCCCCTCATGATATCGTGTGTCATGGCCGTGTAGGAAGCAGGCGCACCGGGATCCGGATAATTATCCCATCCCACCGTGTCCATGGACTCAGCCATTTTGTTAAGATCGAGAGCTTTTAAATTGCTTGAAATGTTCGTAAATACCGGAAGCTTCGGCGTAGCCTTCTTTAATATGCGGGCTTCGTTATCAAAGCATTCCAGGGTGGAATCCGTCATGAAGCGCTGATAGGAAAGCATCAGGGCAGGATCGCAGACATTCTCGTCATTTAACCCGGAGGGAACCGTTATTTCCTCAAAGGAAGTATAAGTCCGGTTCCAGAACGCCGTATTAAGGCGCCTGTTAAGTTCTTCGATCGAACCGTATCTGTTTTTAAGCCACCCCGCAAACTTTTTCCTGCACGCATCGCAATAGCAGTAATGGCCGTATTCGTTGGCAACATGCCAGCCGAGAAGCCCCTTTCTTTTTCCGAAATGCGAGGCAAAACGTTCCGCGATCAGCCCCGCGCGCTCCCTGTATTTTTCACTGTTTAAGCAGAAAAGAGTCCTGGAACCGAAAACCTTTCTTCGTCCTTGATCATCTACCAGATGTACCTCCGGATACTTAAGGGACATCCAGGCAGGCTGGGCTGCGGTAGGAGTCGCGAGGAAAAACCTGAAGCCGTTTTCTTCTATGATATCAAGGATCTCATCGAGCCATTCAAAGGTGTAGTTTCCCTCTGAAGGCTCCAGCTTTGTCCAGGAAAACACCGGGAGAGTAAGGACGTTGATATTCGCCTCCTTAAACAGCTCCATATCCTTTTTTATCGTTTCCGGATCCCACTGGTCGGGATTATAATCTCCCCCAAAAAGAACGGTGTTATTAAAAAAATCATCCATCTTAACATTCTCCTTATCATATTCATTTATGAAGCAGCCCGCTTCCCACAAATGTGTCTCGTGCCGCAATGCTCCTGACCTCCTGACGATGCCATGCCGGTCGTATCGGATCATGCTCAATAAAGGATTTTTCGGTAATAAGCATAATCGAGCAGGGGAAAACACCCCTGCCCGAAATATCAGATCGACCGTCAAACGCGCGAAACAGCCGTTACTCCATTTTCATCTCATGCTTTCGCTTGATAGTATATACCCTTACCGCCTCGTCCGCAGACTCCCTTATAAGATCTAAGCTCTCCTCCGGGGCATGGAAGGTAGGGACCACCTCCCTCATACGCTTCTTAAGCTTCTCATCATCATTATCATAACAGATGTCCATGAGCTCCTTTATATCAGAAAGGAAACGGTTATGGTCAAAGTCGATGGGCTTTCCTATATAAATAAGCTTGTTGGGAGTAGTCTTCATATCCTCATCGGCCATCATCTTCTCCTCAAAGAGCTTCTCCCCGGGTCTCAGCCCCGTATATTCGATCTTTATGTCAATATCCGGCCTGTATCCTGAGAGCTTTATAAGGTTCCTTGCAAGGGTATCTATCTTAACCGGGGTACCCATTTCAAGGACAAAGATCTCGCCTCCTCTTGCATACACTCCCGCCTGCAGCACAAGGCTCACCGCCTCCGGTATCGTCATAAAGTATCTGATGATATCCGGATGCGTTACGGTGACGGGGCCTCCCGCGGCTATCTGCTTTTTGAATTTCGGTACTACAGAACCGTTGGATCCTAAGACATTCCCGAATCTCACCGCCACGAACTCTGTCCTGACCTTGGGAGGAAGCCTCCAGACAGAATCTTTCGGCGCTCCTTTTCCTGCACTATCCGCAGAGTTTTCCGGATCAGCGCTGCCATGTTCAAAAAGCGCTGAGATCTCGTCCGTCCTGCCCTCCTTTATCTTCTGGTCGAAGGACTGGATGACCATTTCACAGAGCCTCTTGCTGGCGCCCATCATATTAGTGGGATTGACCGCTTTATCCGTGCTTATGAGCACAAACCTCTTACACCCGTACAGCATGGCCGCATAAGCTGTCTTGTAGGTCCCTATCGCATTATTCTTGACCGCCTCGCAGGGGCTGTCCTCCATCAACGGCACATGCTTATGGGCTGCGGCATGATAGACCACATCCGGAAGATATTTTTCAAACACCTGGTTTATCCGCCTGCTGTCCCTCACCGAGCCTATGACAACCTCAAGCTCAAGCCCCGGATAGTCGGTCCTTAACTCCTGCTCGATATCATAGGCGTTATTCTCATAGACATCAAAAACAATAAGCTTCTTAGGACCTCTTCCCGCTATCTGCCTGCAGAGCTCGCTCCCTATCGAGCCGCCGCCGCCGGTCACTAAGATCGTCTTTCCCTGAAGATACGTAAAGATCTCGTCAAGATTGACCTTTATAGGCTCCCTTCCGAGCAGATCCTCTATTGCGACATTTCGCATGCTGCTTACGGAAACCTCACCGTTTACAAGCTGATACATCCCCGGAAGGTTTTTAAGCTCACAACCGGTCTCCTTACAGATGTTGATTATGTCCCTCTTCTCAGAAACCGTGGAATTGGGGAGCGCTACGTATATCTTATTTATATTATATTTTTTGACATTGTCGAAAATATCATCCCTTCCGCCGACAACGGGCACGTCATCGATATAGCGGTTCCACTTATTGGGATCGTCATCTATGATACAGTAGACCCTGTCTATTGTCTCCCTGCCGTTATTTACATCCCGAAGGATCATCTGCCCCGCGCTTCCGGCGCCGATGAGCATTACCCTTCCGCTCTTTTCGACCCTGTCCTCCTTAAGGAGCCTCCCGATCACACCCTGCTGGAGCAGGATGAATCTGTAGGAAAACCTTATTCCGACTATCAGCACAAACTGTATAACCATCCCGAAGGTATAATATGAAATAGGCATTCTGCCATACAGGAGGGTTATAAGGCAGGTATGGAAAAAGGAAGTAAGAACCGAAGCGATGGTCGCTCTTGAAAGCTCCCTGTAGCTTGCATACCTCCAGATACTTCTATAGAGCTTCAGTATACCGAAGACCAGAAGGCAGAATATCGTATATATCGGAATAAATTTGAGAAACGGAGTGAGATAATGCCCAGGGATCTCTGAAAGTTTAGCGTCAAACCTGATCCACAGGGCTATGAAATAGGCAAAGTTTACTGCAATGGCATCATATATGATAAGAAATATCATAACATACTGCCAGTGCTCGAGCCTTCGATTCTTATTTGATTTAAAAGATCTTCTTTTGATATTCATACATAGGGGATTTTATCAAAAACCACCCTTTAATGCAATGGTTACTGTTTTCTTCCCGACAGCTTTTCTATAGTGCCACGGCACACCGGTCAGAGGACAAGATCAAGCATAACTACTGCTGCCGCGGCTTCGATACAGGGCACGGCTCTTACTGCGATACAGGGATCGTGCCTTCCTTTGATCGTAAGGATCCCTTCCTCCATTCTGGATAACGAAACGCTTTTCTGCTCTCTCGCAATAGACGGGGTCGGCTTAAATGCAGCCCTGAAGACGACAGGCATCCCCGAGGTTATCCCCCCTAAGATCCCGCCATGGTTGTTGGTTCTTGTTCTGATCTCGAAAGAGATGCCGGAAGGCTTTGCAGACCCTTCACTGAGATCCTCCCCGGGAGAAATGCCGGACGGTTTCTCCTGGGCAGCTTCAATACAGAATTCATCATTATTTTCGCTTCCCTTAAGAAGAGCCGCTTCAAAGCCTCTGCCAAACTCTATTCCCTTTACGGCAGGGATTCCGAAGACTGTCCCCGCTATCCGGTTCTCTATCCCGCCAAACATCGGCTCGCCAAGCCCTGCGGGAACTCCGGTCAGCGCGCATTCGATAATTCCCCCTATGGAATCAAGCTCCTCCCTTGCCCTTTGTATCGCCTGCTTCATAGGATCAATAACATCGTTATTAATAACCGGAAGTTCCTTCTCAGATACATCCACAAAAGGGCCGCAAAGGGCGTAGGGCGTATCCTTTATGTCAGCTATGCTGTATATATGCGAGTACACCCCTATTCCTCTTTTTTCCAGAAGCTGAACAGCAATTCCTCCGGCAATACATAAGGGTGCCGTAAGCCTTCCCGAAAACTGGCCGCCGCCCGCTATATCGTTAAAACCGTTATATTTCACATACGCGGTATAATCGGCATGCCCGGGCCTTGGCATGTCTTTTATATTGGAATAGTCCCCTGAATGGGCGTCATTATTTCTTATGATGGCCGTAAGGGGCGCTCCGCAGGTCTTCCCGCCGGAAAGCCCGGATATAAATTCCGGAATGTCCGCTTCCCTGCGTTTTGTCGCAAGCTCACCGCCCGGAGCCCTCCTTGCCATGAAAGCACAGAGCCTCTCCATGTCGATCTCAAAACCGGCCGGGAGCCCTTCCATGACAACACCTATCGCCCTGGAATGCGACTGGCCGAAAATATTTACCCTGAATTTATCTCCTATAATATTGCTCATAAAAATCCCCTATAAAAATCCGAGTGCATCAGCTGCTTAATAACGCACCTCAGGTACACCGGAACGCATCCACCAGACGTATTTCTTTAAACGGTGATAAACAGCCGGCATCGACCATATCTGATGAACTTTCCCATACTTAATCTACATGCCTAATCCACGTACGCGAACACCGCGGTAATATCATCTCCGCAGCCATATTCACTGGTCTCCCTGAGCCATTCCTTTAAACGGCTCTTTACAGCCCTGATCCCGTGCTGCCGTATCATCTCGTAATATTCCCGGCAGGTATTATAATAAGCGCCTTTATTTGCGAAACTGTTCGAAAAGCCGTCCGTCGTCAGCATATACATATAGGGCTTTCCGTCACCCATATCCTTGTTCATTATGCCTGTTACCGCATTCTTCCAGGCATTTACGGAGGACAGCGAATGGGTTTCGACCCCGAGGAGTCTGTCACCGTCAACCATAGGCGAAACATTCTGCCCGTCCACATAAAGGATATCCCCGTCTCCTATCTGAAGGGTAAAAACAAAGGAATCAACTATCATCATCCCAAGAAGCGTGGTCCCATAAAGCATATGGATCTCTTTTTCCGGAAGTTCTATATCCCTGCCGCATCGCTCCTGGGCTGACAGGACCTCATCCTTCCATTCAAGGTCTATAGTCCTTGCAAGCTTCACATCCCCCTCCCTGTTAAGGAAGGTCTCAAGCGCGTCCAGATCATCATAGCTGTTGTAATATTCGGACATAAGGTTGCAGAAAACCTTGGTCGCTATCTTTGCGCCCTCTGCGCTGTAGGGACATTTATCCGAACCATGCCCGTCCGCCACTGCGACGATCGACACGCCTTTTATATAATCGATCTTGCGCCAGTAATCCTGCCATTCTATTCCGGCTCTGTTGTGAGACGCTCCCTGCGCCCAGTCGCCGAAAATACTTATTCCCATACCAGATTCCCCGATCATCTTTAGATATCTTCAGACATATGTGCTATACCTGTCTGTATCCTGATTATATAGCCCCTTACTGTCAAAATCAATATACGGAAAAAGCATGAGCTTTCGGACATGCGTCTGAGAAACGGCGGAACCGCCTTCATGCTTAAGAGAAAAATCAGCCGGGCTGTGATGCCCTTGAATTGTTTATTATTCCAGCACCGATTATAAGGCATGACAAGCCATGATTTCAAAAGCAAATGTAAACAAATTTAAAACTGCTTATCTTCCGCGTGTCCAGAGGTCCCGACGGCGGATCTCTCCGCCGCCTTTCCCTCCGTCACTACAGTTCTATCTTCTTCAGCCGCACCTATGGAGAAGCACGACGAAAAAGCAGGTATGATTATCCTGTGACCGCACTTACTTTGTTTATGCCATAGCAGAAATATCACAGGATCTAACTGAGGAACCTTCACCGATACCCACTGAACAAAGCATGTAGTATGATATTTATTTTCTGTTTGAAATTATGATCATTCAAAAAAGGTTTGTCGTTTCGTGAATGATTTAAAAAGCAATGCAAAAAGACCTTCCGAACAGCATAATATGCTTCCGGACGGCATTTAGCACAGTTTTTACTACATAAGAAACATTATGTGGTATTTTTAAAAGAATGTACTACAGAACCTTACAAAACTCTATGTCAGGGCAGAGTTCGGTCTCCGTTTGCAAAAATGTCCCGGATCTTAATCCCATGACGGTTCCATAACAAGCTCCAGTCTTTCGAGAACATTCCTGATCATTCCGGCTGTCTCCCTTATATATATCCTGGTCGTGTCAAGCCTGCTGTGCCCAAGCACTTCAGCCACCTTTGCTATATCCTTTTCCTGATCATAGAAGCAGGAGGCAAACAGCTTTCTTAAATTGTGAGGAAACACCCTGCTTACAGAAACCTTTGCCTTTTCTGCAAGCTTCTTCATTTCCTTCCAGACATTGCTCCTGTCCACCGGATTACCGTGACAGGTTATAAAAATCGGTCCGGTTGATATTCCCTCCTTTTTCATGTACTCGCTCAGCTGACTGCACAGCTTATCTGTGAGGATGACCTTTCTTCCCTTTCCTTTGTTACAGACGGTCGCCAGTCCTTTTCGCACAGCCTCCGCTGTAATAAACTTAAGCTCCGACACCCTTATCCCCGTAGAGCCCAGACAGATAAGCATCATATAAAGCCGCATCTTCCCCAGGCGCCGTGCCGCATTAAGGAGCTTATTATATTCCTTCCTGCTGATATGCCTTTCATCCTCCTGAAAGCTTTGTTTCTGCATAGGATAGGTCTTTATTTTCAGATCAAACCAGTTCATATATTCAAAAAACCTGTTTATCGTATCTATATAAGAATTTATACTTGTCATATTATATCTGCCGCATTCCCTGAGATGCCCCTTGAAACCTATCACCAGCTCTTTAGTCAGTTCCCTTCCTTCCAAAAAAGTCGCCAGCTTCCTTACATCCCGGATATACTTTTCTGTTGTTGCCCTGCTCTTCTCTTCGTACTTAAGAAATGATTCATATCCTTTTATAACCTCTTCTGTTATAAATCTCCTGTTCATTCCTTGCCTCCTTGGTTTTGTTTTTATAAGCACCGGGGCGGGATCCGCTCCGTTTGCCTGCGTGTCATCACGAAATAAAAAAGGTGAAATACACTTAACGCACTTCACCTTACATAGCAATTTATGAACATATCAAAACATTTCCCGCGTAACACGAAACTCTGCCGCAAAAGCTTTCTTTTACGCAGTTTTTTACGCACTGCTTGACATGGGGCTATTAATGCTATGATACTTGTACGATCAAGCATAATAAAGTATAATATGCCCATGTGTGTATCGCAGACATGTTCTGTAGAGTGTAGTGCCGATATCACTATGCCCTGCCTGGTAGAGTTCCCAGCTCCTCCGGGCGGTACACCTTATAAATCTTAATCCTGTCTTTTCGATGAGTATGTAGGATCAGAGATCATTCCCAATTCCCGCCGGCGGCCCTTTTTACCTTTATGTACAGATACATATAGCTGACGAGTATTTTCGTTCATCTTTTATCCCTTTGCATCATGATAATATCACAGACAGCACTGCATGTCAATACAATTCTTACATATTGTGAGATTATTGGGACTTTTACGTTACTGTTCAGTCCCGAGCCACGCATTTACTGCGTGGCTCGGGCAGATAATGTAAATATAGCCAACAGCACATCGTCCATCGCCGAAGGCGATTAAGGATGGACGATGTGCGTTACAATTCAGCGCTGGTCAAGCGTTGAATTGTAACACTTTTGCAGATTATCCCTTGGCATTTCTAACGTTATGTGGTATTTTATGTGTGGAAAGATACTTCTGTCTGACATCCCCGGTTTACAATTGAGACCGGTTTACAGGCATCGGTTTTACGTCTACAGCCATTGATGAGACAAAAAAGAGTCACGGCATCTGTAGCTGCATACCCTATACCCCGGAACAGATAACGATTTGGTACGGCTATATAATATAAGGAGACTTTTATGGATTTTGCGGAACGATTGAAAGAATTAAGAAAAGCAAACGGATATACCCAGATCACCCTTGCCGAAGCACTTGGGCTTTCAAAGGGAACCGTGGCCATGTGGGAGACCGGAAAACGGACCCCTGACTATGAGATCATAAAGATAATGTCTGATATGTTTGACCGCCGGATAGACTATATCCTGGGATACTCGGATGACGATTCATCCCCGAAGATTTCCTATGCTAAGGACGGGCGGCCTGTGGAATGGGAAATTCAGAACGAACAGATTGATATCTTCCGCCAGTACTTAAGGCTTGATGCATACGGACGGGCCTGTGTGGATGCGCTTATCAGAAGGGAAGCTGTCCGCTGCGCGGACCAGGGAACCGAACAGGACATTTCCGGGATCAGGATAGGTATCCAAAAAAACGCTCCCGGCTCTGACCCCGAAGAGGCCGCCGAAACAACAGACGGCTGATATACTCTTCAGAGTCAAAGGCACCTTTTTACGTTCCGCCATAGCGGATACTTTCAGAGTCAGAAGCTGATTCACCAGACATCCGTAGTATCTATATCGTTCGGATCGGGGATATTATCCATATCCAGCATCAAAAGCCCGTTGTTGTCGCCCTCATGCTCCGAATCCCCAAGATCCGGACGGCTTGCCGGCGCGGAAACGACGGATGCTACCGTAGACGCCCATTTGATCATCTTCGTAAGGGTATTGGCGTTATTGGCCTGGAGCACAAGATCCTGGCTTCCGGTAAACTCCATAAGGACATCATTGTCAGCATCCCTTCCGATGGAAATAGCTATCCTTACAGCCTTCTTACCCCAGGGCAGCGACAAAAGCTTCTTAAGAGAGGCCTTATAATTATCGGTAGGCCTTCCGTCGGAAAGCAGGACGATCACCGGAGGAAGGGCCCTGTCAGACATCGGAGGAATGGTAAGCTCGCTTGCCAGAAGATCGAAGGCTTTACCCATTTCCGTAACCCCGATCGCTATAAGATCCTCCCACACGAAATCCTCTACCTTTACAGGCGCGGGGTTAACCCATGACGCACCGGAGGAGAACTTTAAGGTCCTTACCATAAGCTGCGCGTTAGGATTTCCTTCCGCTGCCTCCTGCATCTCTGGAACGGTTTCCTGGATAGCATTGTTGACCGTTCCCATCTTTTCCCCGAACATCGACCCGGAGCAGTCGACGACCCAGAAAAAATTAAGCGGCCTGCTCGCAAGCTCAGAACCCGGCCTCTTCAATTCCAATTTGATCTCTTCATTAACGTCCATCACAATCCTCCTCAATTTATTATAACTGTTTCTGCTTAAATTCCTGCGCAAAATTCCGATCTTTCTCGCAGGAAGTCATACAAATCTGCCGACTGTCTCCCCAAAATCTATGGAAACATCCCTTGCGATAGCGGCACTCCTCCCGCTCTCCACAGGCGTTTCGGAACCATCTGCCTTAATATATTTCCATATATCACCGGTTTTATTCCTGATCCCCCATTTGGCAGGATTGTTCGGGTTGACCGACACTTCTCCGACAACCGTATCCATATCATAGTTGCCGAAAATATGATGGGCATAGAGCCTGGTCTTTGAGGTCAGGATAATATTGTTCTTTCCTATCACAAGCCTTGAAGGGACCTTGATCTCCTTCTGACAGTTCCAGCAGATATGCGGGCTCGCCGCTTTGTTTACAGACTTCCCCTCATTCTCTTTTGAAACTCCTCCGCTTTTTTCGTCATCCGGAGCCGTTATTCTTTCTCCATCCTCTGAATCCTTCCAGGGATCATAGAAAACCTCCGCTCCGCAATCGGTACAGATCATAATGCCCGATAACAGATTTGCAAAGGCAGACAGCCACATATTTTCGGTAACCCTCTTTCCCGGTTCCGAAAGTCCCACCGTAAACGATCTTATGAACAGATCCTTTATCGCCTTTGGATAGAGATCCCAGTAAATTATCGCATTGTCCTGGTAACCGGGAAGAGGCCTGTTTCTCATGTCCTCCGGATCCCATATGAACACCGGGTCCGTCCCGTAAAGCCTGTTCATCGCATGGATATCCATGCACCTGATCTTAGCCTCAAGCTTTCCCTCTAACGGATGGTTCAGCATAAACATATAAAACAATAACACGGCAAGGGAATAGAGATCCGTATTTCTTGAGGATTTTTTCTCTCCCCTTACTATCTCCGGAGCCATAAACCTCGGAGTTCCGTAAACTCCCCCGTCCATTGTGCCGTTAGGCACAACGTTATCGTTATCGCAGATCATCACGTCCCCGGTCTTAGGGTCAAAGAAAACATTCCCGAAGGAAATGTCCCGATACTGGTATCCGGCCTTATGAAGGGCCCGGTACCCTTCCGTAAGTTTATAAGCCGCCCTCACAAGGTAATAAAATGAGGGCTCCGCCTTTCTTTTCATAAGATCGACTATGCTCTTATAATGCTTCGGTCTCAGGGGCATAATGTATCCGAAGGACTCTCCCTTTTTTCTCCTGATAAGATCCTGAGGCCATAAAAAGGAATCATGGGGCCTGCCCCGCTCAATAAGCTTGTCTAAGATCTTCTTCTGCCTGTTGGTCGCAGTGTGCTTATAATACCACTTCAGGGCATATCTTCCGCTCTCAAACGAACGCTTCTCCTTCTTATCGATGCTGTCGCAGGAAACCTCATAAACCTCTCCCTGGCCGCCGGCTCCCAGAAGCTTTTTAACTGTGTATTTATTCTTTCCTTCGGAGATCAGTTCCGTCCCGATCTTAAGCATACCGTCCATACGATCAACTATTCCTTATTTTCTCTCAGATTTCTTATTATAAATATTCTTTATCCAATAAATGTTACGACAATGCCACAGCTTTTGCCTTAACATTCCGGACCCGCGTCCCGGTGCTTTGCCGTCTCACACATTTGAGGCATTTTAAGCGATAAATGCTTAGGCTTTAAGGTTTACCTTCTCCCTTGCGGCCGCAAGCCCATGATCCGCGGCCCTTTCATAAAAGTCAACCGCCGTGTCTATGCTGGTGCCTACGCCGATCCCGTTATAATAGCATTCTCCCAGCTGGTACTCGATGAGCCCCACATCTACCTCCTCCTCAAGCTCAAGCCTCTCCATCATATAGTCATCATAGAATTTCTTAAGCCAGTAAAAGCCCTTCTCTGCGTCCCTTTCGATCCCGTCATCCCCGTTTAAGTAAACCATCCCGATTATGCTGTAATCATCCCTGTAGCCATAATCCACGGCTTTTTCAAGGCATAAGATAGCCTTCCCGGATTCACCCCTGTTTCCGTAGTATCTGACCATCTTAAGCATATCGGATATGAGCTCCTCTTTGACCGGCTCTCCCGAGATCTCCTCCGCAAGCTCCAGACATTTATCGGCGCTGTTCCATTTCGGAGTTCCGAGCTTATGCTCAAGAAGAAGCTTGCTGTAGATAATAAGCGCATTTGTATAATTCTTAGGTTCTTTTACCTGGGAAACGGTTTCAAGATAGTTCTTTAAATATATCTCCGCCCGAAGCAGGTTTCTTGCAACAGCCCCTGACCTGAAGAACAGTTCTCCCATCAGTAAGTAGGAAAGAGCGCCGTTGTCCTCATAGCCGTCCTCATTAAGCTCCTCCCCGAGAATGAGGTGATCCCTCAGATTTAAAGCCGCATCTTCATATTTCCCGTCCGAATGGAGAAAAAGAGCGCCTGTTATTTTAAGATTCATCATAAGGCTCCCAAGACCGCCCCTTAACGATGCGCTCTTTACATAAGGATTCATCTTGTTGCGCTTAAGCTTTCTCCTGTATTTTTCGGACATGAACTCATTGTAATGATCGCTTTCCTCATCCGAATAATATGACAGCAGATACTTCTGAGCCATCCTCCAGCCATGATAATCCGCAAGGGCTGTGAGCTTTTCCATGCTCCTGAAGGATTTGGTGCACAGAATATCCTCATAATAGCATTCGATAAGAAACGGGGTGGCGTTAAGGACCATTGCCACATCCTCGTCTTCCACATCCTTCTTTGTCCCGGAACCGGATTTAAGATACTGTTCAAACAGCTTTATTGCCTTATGAAGGTCCGGCTTGACGCCCCAGCCGTAAAAATACAGCTTTCCAAGCTCCAACACCGCTTTTTTGTAGGGAACAGCCTTTGTGAGATAATAATCCGCCTTCTTAAAATCCCTGTCCGTAAGCTTTCCGTCAATATACTCCATGCCCACAAGATAAAAGGCTTCTTTTTTGTCACTCCTTTTAAGTATCTCAAAGCCCTTCTCCCTGGCCTCTTTTACCTCACTTTTTAAAAGAGCCGTTCCCGTCCTGTATCTGACCTCGTCGTTTCCCACATCGGACACGACCTCATAAAGAAGCTTTGCGATATCCTTACGTCCCTCTTTTTCATACCTGTCCGCAAGTTCCCTGTAACCGGCGCTTTCGCTAAGATCGATCTCCACAAAGTCAAGGCCTAACGCATAGGAAAAAGCATTTACGACGTATGAAGCCCGGATTCTCGTTATCCCAAGCTCTTCCGTCATAAAACCTTCAATATGCGATGTCCTGCCGCTACGTCCGGCTTCATCAAGCCCGTCTATCCCATAGAAAAGCTCCGCTACGTCCGCAGAGATCGCGAGCTGCAAAGCAGTCTTTTCCCTGCTGTAACCGGGAATAAGATCCTCTAAAAGGCTCGAAAGCACCTTCTTATCCTTAAGGATCCCGGTCCCCCTGTTTTTTATTATCCTTCTTAAGATAACGTATCCCTTATCCATGCCCCGTAAAGCCGTTAATATTTCCCATAAAAAAGCACCTGCATAAGAACCCAGGCCGGACGGGTAAAAATATCCCCCTGTCCGATCGCCGCATTGTACGTCAAGTTCCTTCTTACGCCGGTGCGCATCCCTGCAGATAAACTATTATAGTAACCATTCAGACCGGATCCGGAAAACCGATCAACATCTGCCTGCGAAATGTCGATCCGGTCTGTATATTTCCATGTTGTACGGCTCTGTTATTGATACTTATAAAAGGCCGCATCCATCCGTGATTTACCCAATAGATCCCTTTGTCCCGCCAAATGGATTTACTGAGCTGCTTCCTTACTCTTTTTTACGATCTCCTCAAAGCTGTCCTTGCACTTCCTGAAGCTTTCAAGAAGCTTTGGGGAAAAAGTTCCGGCCTCACCGTTCACTATCATATGAAAGGCCTCTTCGGGAGTATAAGCCGCCTTATACACACGTTCGCTGACAAGAACGTCATAAACATCCGCAAGAGCAACACACTGAGCCCCGATGGATATATTATCTCCCCTGAGCCTATCCGGGTATCCCCTTCCGTCAAATCTCTCATGATGGTGTCTGCAGATATCCGCGCAGTGCTCGGCATATTCCTTGTCCCAGGCATCCTTTATCTGATCGATGATCTCCTCGCCTCTTATCGTATGGCTCTTCATCATGTCAAACTCGTCGTTAGTCAGCTTTCCCGGTTTTAACAGGATACTGTCCGGGATCGCTATCTTTCCCACATCATGGAGGGCGCTGGCTGAAGCCATGGTCTCCACCTTCTTTACGGTAAGCTTGTATTCCGGATACATATCCATCATATTCTTAGCAAGTCCGTAGGTAAAATCCTTCACCCTTTTTACGTGATCCCCGTTTTCAAGGTTTCTGCATTCAACGACCGTACCCAGTATCTCTATGATGGCATTGTTGCTCTTCTGGAGCTCCGCGGCCTGCTTCTGAAGAAGCATCAGCTGTTTATTGAGTGTTACATCCTGGTTCTTCACCTTGGTCTGCAGCCCGAAGCTCTTATGATAAAGGTTTGATGCGTTTCTGATCCTTGCCCTGACCACAAGCTCGTCATAGGGTTTGAACATATAGTCATAGGCACCGAGCAGATAGCACTTCCTCTCGGCTATCTTATTGTCCCTGTCGGACATCGCTACGATCGGAACGACCTCTGCAAGGCCCTCACTTACGACCTTCTCGATGACAGACAGTCCTTTTGCATCCGGAAAGGTTATATTGACTATAAGAACAGTCGGGGAGACTGCCGCATCAGTCAGCTTTTTTATCACATCATCATAGTCGCCCGATTCGATCACATCATATTCATCGGACAGAATATCAGCAATCTCTCTTCTGTTTTCAAGCTTTTCGTCATAGACAAGAACTTTCTCATTCATAGGTTAAAGCTCCCTTCCCTAAGTCCCGGTCCTTACCGCAATTGCATCCTCTACAAGCTGCAGTACTATGTCGGAAGTGTTATTTGAGATCCATTTCTTTCCGTTTATGTCGACAACTACATTCTCGTATACTCTGCCCGCAATATCAGCCCTTGCTTTCTCTGTTTCTTTGATCAGCTCTATGGATTTGACCTTTTCCTCCTCGAGACGTTTTTTATTTTCTTCTTTTGTAGCAATGGAATTTTCCACCTTAAGGAACATCTCATTCTGGTTGCGCTCCTCGGCCGGAAGAGTGTTCATAAGCTGGTCATAGAGATTTATGAGTGAGGTAAGTTCGGTACCCAGGGTCTTTAACTGATTCTCGATATTAATCCTGCGCTTTATCATGCTGTCATCAAGTCCCAGCTTTAATACCGTTCTCACATAGACATCATTTCCGAGAGTGTTTACTATGATCTGATGGGTAGCATAAGTCGTGCCCCCGATTATAGAGCCCTCGCTCCCGGAGATCTTAACCATGTTTCCTGCATATACATTGCTGTTAAGAAGATAATTTGCATTGACATTTTCTGCCGCCCGCAAAGCAGCATATTCACAGAAATTAACGGAAATATTTTTCTTTGACGTAATATTTCCCTTTCCGCCTCCGTTGATGCCCATTTTTATGAGAACATCCCCGTCGGCTTTGATGGCAGCGGCTTCCACCATCCCGTCTATTATCACGTCCCCGGTGGCCTCTATATAAGAACCGTCCGAAACATTTCCTTTTACATGCACCGATCCGTCGAAAATGATCCTTCCCTCATGTACTGTAACCTCCTGAACGGTCAGGACATTGTGCACGTTCAGGGTATTCTGCTTAAGCTCCACATAACCGTTTACATCGGCAATATAAGTTCTTCCATCCTTATCTATGGAAAAGCCCTTACCTCGCAGTACCGAAAGAGGCTTTCCCCTGACCGCCTTAACGTTTACTCCCGTAACCGTACATCCCTCCGTTCCTTCCCCGGGATCATGGTAAACGGCAAGCTTCTGTCCTTCCGTAACCGTTTCAAACCACTCGATGTTTTTGTAGTCAAGGGAACCGTCCTCAAGCTCCTTCGGAGCCCTTGAAAAGCTTGTATTAAAGAAAAGTTCGTAGTAACCGTCCTTTCCTTTTTCCGGCCGCTTTCCCTCGGCTATAACTACCTCCCTGCCAACAAAATCCCTGGCTACAAGGCGCTTTACTATATCCTCCTTTATTCCAAAAACAATGCCCTTATCTCTTAAAAGCTTGATTATACCCTTAAAATTAGAGGTATCATCCCTGTCGAGCATCTTTATCATTGCAGAGTATTTGTCAGAGCTTATCGTGATCGTAAAATTATCCTGATTTACTACGACCGGGGTATCATCCCTGCTCACAAATTCATCACTCATGTGAGTAAGCATGTATTCACGCTTACGCTTCATCTCCCTGGCTGTATACATGAGGTTCTTGTAATGGTCGATATTGAGCCCCTCCTCAAGCCCCTCTCTTATCTCACCCATCTGTTTCCAGTCATAGAGGGGATTCAGATACTCATTTACATCGACCTGATGCTCAAGACCAAGCCTTATCTCACGCATCTGGCGCCAGTTATAGCAGATATTTGCATAAATTCCGACATTTACATGCCTCTCAAGGCCCAGTCTTATTTCCTTAAGAGAAATGCCTCTGTATGCAGGATCGATATATTCATCTATAGGGACATTTCCCTCAAGCGCGAGCCTTATCTGCTCAAGCTGCTCCTCATCATAGCCGGCCTTAGCGTACGCCGTGATATCTATTCCTGCTTTTTGGGCCAGCCTGATCTCTTTTACGATCTCTGCCTTATAACGCATATATGGGGACAGATCCATGTCATTTTCCATCCCCAGCCTTAATTCCCTCATGATGTCATAGGGAATATTCGGAAATGCGAATTTTCTGACGTTTATATCCTTTTCAAGTCCGATCCTGAGCTGCTCCATTTGAAGCCAATCAAAGCGGGGCTTGGCGTAGATGCCCACTTCGAGCCCCTGCTCCATGCCCAGCCTTATTTCCTTCATCTGGAGCGCCATAAATTCCTTACTCGAATAATAAGAAGTGTCTAAAAACTCCTTTTCTCCGAGTTCGATCTCCGTGATCTGCTCCTTATTGTAACCCTCCTTCAGGAGTCTCAGCTTTTCCTGAACAGTCATACGATCTTACCCTGACAAATCCCCGTGAATCCGCTGTCCTGCCTGACCCGTATTTCCTGATTCTGATCTTCAGATTCAGATTATCTGATTCCGACTGTCCAGATCAGGAAAGAAAACGACACAATAATTCCTGTCTAAAATTATATCGTCCATAATCACTAAAAGCATTATTTATTTTTAAATATTTAATGAATTTTTTTGTGATCCTGACGCTTTAATCAACATTTCCCTTATCCCTGACCGGAACAATAAAAGGTCTATGCAATGCTCAAAACCTTATAATCCTTGTCTTCCACCGCCTGCTTAAGCGCATTATCAGTAACCTCTCCGGTCAGCGTGACTATCGCGCTTCCCTCCTCATGGCTGACCTTTGCCTCAGAAACGCCGTCAAGAGCCTCCAGTGCCTTCTTTACGGTAGCTTCGCAGTGCCCGCACATCATGCCCTCGATCTTCATTGTCTTCTCTGTCATCTTTTCATTCTCCTTTATCTGTAATTTTTTTCTTAATTCGATTATATCAGTTTCAGATAACGCTTTCCTCTTTTTTTTATTCTTAAAGAGCCTGATCCCGGACCCCTCCGCCTGCTCCTCAGGGTCAGCAAACACAGTCTTTTGCCTGTCGCGGGAAGAGTCGTATATCTTAACCAGATTCAGCCTGAGGGCATTAGATACCACGCAGAAACTTGAAAGGCTCATTGCAAGGGCTCCGAGCATCGGATTCATGGTTATGCCAAAGAGCCTTGAGTATACCCCCGCCGCCGTCGGAATCAGAAGAACGTTATATATAAGCGCCCAGAACAGATTTTCCTTAATATTTCTGTATGTACTGCGGCTCAGCCGCACTGCTGCGGGTACCCCTGAAAGGCTGTCCTTCATGAGCACGACATCCGCCGCATCGATCGCGACATCAGTACCCGCTCCTATGGCTATTCCTATGTCAGCCCTTGTAAGCGCAGGAGCATCGTTTATACCGTCTCCGATCATGGCGGTCCTGCCGAAATTTTTAAGCTCCGTTATCACAGCCTCCTTGCCCTGCGGAAGGACCCCTGCCACAACCTCATTTACGCCGGCTTCTTTACCGATAGCTTCCGCTGTCCTTTGGTTGTCGCCCGTGAGCATCACCACATAGATACCCATATTTTTAAGCTCTTCTATGGCTTTTCTGCTGTCCTCCCTTATGGTGTCGGAAACGGCTATGATCCCCTTAAACCTGCCGCCTTCGGCAAACAAAAGAGGAGTCTTTCCCAGATTTGAAAGCTCATCAAGTCTTATTTCCGTT
>JAIKXO010000346.1 GCA_024684065.1 Lachnospiraceae bacterium | reverse complement strand
AAAAAAAGAGGCTGGGCCCTCTGACATCCGTCAGCGGGTCGCCTCATTTCTTTCATATCATCCCGAAATATTCAAACGCTTTTTTTATCAGTTCTTCTTTCTCAGGCTTGAGCTTCGGCACATAATGCCCTTCCGAACCCTTGTTGCCTTTAAATTCGGTTTTCGCAAGCCCGCACCGCTCTTTTGTCTGAGCAATGCTCAGACTGCTCACGTTGACACCGTAATGCGACTTGACCCATGCACGTATCTCATTATATGTCGCAGGCGCCTCCTGCTTGACAAAATCAAAAGCATCAAAGGGCAGGCTGATACATGCAAAATTGCGTCGAGCCCCTATTTTCAACCTTGACAAGGGGTTCGACGGCTGGCTTGAAAGTGGACCTGGCGGGAATCCCACCGGCGGCTTTGCCGCCTTTCAGGCCGGGCTTCGGCTCGGAACCTCCACCGGAGCTTCCTCTCCTCGCTTCGCTCGGAGGCCTCGCCGTTCGATTCCCGCCTTTTTATTTACATCAAAATGGAGCCATGCTATACACGGCTCCATTTTGATGTATGGACCTGGCGGGAATCGAACCCGCGTCCGAAAGCTCTTTCATCAGGACTTCTTCCATCACAGTCATTTTACATTCATTCCCTCGGAGAACCGCCAAATGACAGGCTGCTCACCTTAGTAGCTTCATATTTCTCCTGAATCCTCAAAGCTTTGGAAGCAGGGTTCCCCGCCTGATCGATGCCGATTGCTTAAGCAGCAGGTTACCTAAGGTCGACAGCAGCCATTAGGCTGCGAACGCGTACTGTTCGTCTGCGTTTATATTTAATTTCCCGATTTTTATGTGGCTCGGGGCCACAGATGGCTATCCTGACTGCTAAACCCCCGTCGAAACCAGTACAGGCCCGGATCAGAGTTTTCTAAAACTCTGAGATGCAAAATTTCATCTACAAACTGTAGTATACCACAACTCTGCCGTCTTTTCATTAAACTCCCGGTTAAAAATATCTGATATCACCACAGGCAGATATATCATACACGGTAAATACCCCGGAAGAAATTATACAGGCGTGAAGCCTTTACAGTTTATTCCCGCAATTCGGGCAGAATTTTGTTCCCTTGTTGGGCGTACCGCAGTTCGGGCAGAACTTAGGGGCCGTTCCCATGGCAAGGTCCTTTATCTGGTCCAGTGATAACGACCCCTGCTCTAATTTCTGCATCATGGCCTTTGCCTCTGCTTCCGCCATCTGCTTCTCTTCAGGCGTAAGCCTCGCAACGGTTTCCTCCGCGGCTCTCTGAGCTTCCATCATCCTTTTTGCATGCTCCTCAGGGCTCATGGCTGCGGCAGCCTTCAGTCTTTCCAGGTTTTCCATACGCCTCCGGGAAATCTCGGAAGGAACGATTTCCATGACCCTTATGCCGTTAACTTCAAATTTGCTCTCCCTGAGAGCATTGCCGATCTTTTCCCCGATCATATCTCCCATGGCCGCAAACTCTTTATAAGATTTCCAATCCCTGCTGATATTGGTGACAGTGCCGGCGATCGCGGTCCTTATGATAAGCCTCGCATGGTCCGTTCCCTCCTTGTCTCCCTGCCAGACCGCCGAAGAAACGTCTGCTTCCCCGCTTATCTTAAGCTCCAGAGATCCGAATTCAGGATCTATATAAGGCACGGTTTCTTCAAAACTCACTAAAAATCCCATAAATAACCTCCTATATTAAAAAGGGGTTTTGCCCCTCACAGGTTCTTCACCTTGAACTCCCTCTCGGTCTCACGCCGCATATCCTTCTTTGCGATCTCCTGCCTCTTGTCATAGAGCTTCTTTCCCTTCGCTACGCCGATCTCAATCTTCGCCCTGCTGTCCTTTAAATAAACCTGCAGCGGCATCAGGGTATATCCCTTTTCATTGAGCTTTCCGGCAAGTCTCCCTATCTCGTGCTTATGCAGAAGCAGTCTTCTTGTCCTTACCGGATCCTTGTTGAAGATATTACCTTTTTCATAAGGGCTTATGTTCATGCCGATGATAAAGGCTTCTCCTTTGTCTATCGTCACATAAGCCTCCTTTATGCTGCATTTTCCCATACGAAGCGACTTTATCTCCGTCCCGTAAAGCTCTATTCCGCACTCGTACTTTTCTTCTATAAAGTATTCATGATACGCCTTTTTGTTATTGGCGATCAGTTTTACCCCAAGCGCCTTTGCCATGACCGTACTCCTTTTGATTTATGTAAACCAAAGCAGGCAATAACTGCTGCCAGACCCAAACCATAGTGACCATCGTTGTATGATTTTTCGCTTCGCTCATAATAATGATAAACCTTTTTACATCATAAGCGCAATGATTTTCTCTGCAAACGCCCGGCATTGAATTATCTTTTCCAATAATGCTTCAAATGCCAGGATATGAATATGCGGCACTTTCCGCTGTGCGTCCATGAGCATGGGCTTATAGTAAACGCACATATTTTGTACGCTTACTATAACACAGAATATATTGCTGTGTAATGAACTGTCGGTTTAATCCACTCCTATCCTGCGGCAGGCCATATCTCATTTCTTCTAAGCCATCACAAAATCGATGTTCCTGTTCTTCATATCTACCGAATCAACCCTGACCTTCACATTCATCCCCAGCACATAGCGCTTCTTCTTTTCCTCGCACTTAAGCTCATAGTTTTCTTCATCATAAACATA
>JAIKXO010000331.1 GCA_024684065.1 Lachnospiraceae bacterium | reverse complement strand
GATCATGATTTTGGCACCGGCGTCTGCCTTTGGGTGACTGACGATGACATGGACAGGTTCGGATACAGCCTTTCCATTGCCTACAATGAGCTCGTTGACAGTAAAGAACGTTCATACTACACGGAACGACTCAGGGAGCGCCGGGGAGTGATGAGCATTCATGACTTTTATTCGAATATCCTCCGGATCGACTGTGATACGGAACATTGTGCGATGTCAGAGGAACAATGGCTATCTCTGGATCATTCCTGTCTGAAAACCGCAGTGAACGGCATTGTGTTACGGGATGATCTGAGGAAGTTTACGGCATTTAGGGAACTCCTGCTCGGGTATTATCCTGATAAAGTCTGGAAGATCAGGATCGCGGAAAAGCTTCATGATTATTCTGCATCGCTTCAGGTAAACTATGCAAGATGCATGGCGAGAGGGGATACGGTGGCTGCTGAGATCTGCAGGATACAGGGGATGAGGGCAGCGATGGAGCTGTGTTTTCTCCTGAAACGTACCTATCCTCCATACTATAAATGGACATATCAGGCTCTTAAGGAGCTCGATGATCAGGGCGAGCTTTCCGGAAAAATACAGGAGCTTGCGGATACAAAATGCAGCAGGGAAGCGTGGGAAGGGACAGCATATCATGCAAACAGGCCAAATTATAAGGACAGGGTCGTTTCTTTGGCGGAAGAGATTGCTTCAGAGATTGCGGATATGCTCATATCAAGCGGATTGACAGACGTCCGGAACTTTTATCTGGAGAGATATGTTAATTTGCTGATCTCAAGCTGACAGAGAAAACGTAGATTATTGATAAGATCCCTTTTTACACCAACCGGAACGTGCAGCGACAGGGTCAAGAATTATATAGTTTCGATAGCTGGTATTCCCTGTCGGTGCACGTGGAGGGCGGTAGGGCATTAAGGAAGGATCGCAAGCGATCCTGTTATGTGGAATTTTCATAAAGAAAATTCCACGCGGCCCGGGCAAGCCGGGAACCACTCGGTAGCGCGCCAGAGCTTGCGATAACGTGGAGGATTAATGAAGACAGAATTTGAGCCGGATCAGCTGAGATTATCTCCGATACCAAAGACATGGATCCTGGATCTTGATGGAACATTAGTGGTTCATGACGGACCGTTCATAATGGGAAAGGACGAGTTCCTGCCGGGAGCCCGGGAATTCCTAGATTCTATTCCAAAAAGGGATATGATCATTTTTCTGACCGCAAGGAGCGATTATGAAAAACCTCATACGATGCGATTCTTGAAGGAAAACAATGTCAGGTACGACCACATAATCTTCAATGCAGGAGAAGGAGAAAGGATCATGATCAATGACATGAAGCCGGACGGTCTTGTGACAGCTTATGCTATCAACACGAAAAGGAATCGCTTTTGTCAAACGGAGTTTATCACTGACAGGACAATGGGCACGAGGTTTGATTGAACCTATGACAGAATCAGGAGAAGGAATGAATAAGGGAGAACAGCACAATATCATTCCGCTGAGAAGGTTGGCGAATTCTGCAGGGTCGAGCCTGCTTGAAGGAAATGACAGAGACTTGGCTTGGGAAAGGGAATAAGCACTGGCGGAAATGTGGAGAACTCTGATTCGGATCAAGGCCAGAGAAATTTGCCTAAAGAACTTCACTTTATTTCACTGAGGGAGGAACGTAAGTGATAAACAGGGAAGACATGCTGGAGCTGACGAGACGAATGACTCCGGATAGGACTTGTTTTGACCGCATGGCAGGAGCATATATGACTGCTGATGGCGAGATGGATGATACGTTTAATATCCATTTTCTGAAGCTTTCAGGATCAGAAATGCGGCGGAATCTGGAGCTTGCGATGGCTGTTCCTTTCGGCAGGACGAATGACCAGCTTAAAGAATACGTGATTCCTGAAAATCTGAAGGGCAAGGAAAGCATTTACCAGCTGCTGTAGGCATTAAGAGCCTGTGAACTTAAGAACGACGCGCTGATGGAAGTGCTGTATGAACAGATCGCAGATGGTTTTGTCTCTGACATAGAATACGCCGTATTTGTATTTCACGGAGTATATGATGTGCCGATGAAGGCGAGGGACAAGGAGTGGCTGGAGGGATCCGAAGAGATCTATGATTTCCTGATCTGTACCGTGAGTCCTATGAAGGCAGAGTACGAGCCAGATAAGCCGGTGTTTGGATTACTCTACCCGGCATTCTCAGACAGGAGCTCGGATGACAATAAGATAGATATCTTCATTGCGGACCCGGGGCAGCCGGTGGAAGGCCTGATATATAAGCTTGCGGGAATAAAATAGAGAGCTTCCAAATAACGGAGTACAGATGGGGAAGAAGCGAAAAAAACGACAAACAAATAATTATCGAAAATCAAAAGCTGTTCCTGCGGAAGACTTCCTAAATGATTTCATGGATGACAATTCTTCATTCATAGCAGGGTATACCGCAGGCGGAGCACCGTATGGGGTGACCTGGGAAGAGGCGGGAATCGACAGTAGCCTTTCGTTTGAGGAGAAAGTCAGGCTTTATGACAAAATGATAGAGAGGGATATGATAATGCAGGGAGACACGAAAAAAACGATATATCTGGCTGGAGGGTGTTTCTGGGGTATGCAGAAGTTCCTGGATCAATTTGAGGGAGTACTTGAGACCACTGTCGGTTATGCGAATGGCGACAAGAGCAATCCGACTTATGAAGAGGTATGCAATGACAGCGGTCATGCTGAGACGGTTAAGATCATTTACAATGACAGGGTTCTCCCTACAGAAAAGCTGCTGCAGTATTTCTTTATGGCAATAGATCCGATAAGCATCAACAGGCAGGGCGGTGATACAGGCATACAATATAGGACTGGGATATACTATGAAGATGAGTCATTGATTGACCCCATAACTGAGGCTTACCGGTCCGAACAGGATAAGTATGATGAGCCGCTGGCTGTGGAACTAAGAAAACTGCAGAATTTCTTTCCGGCGGAGGATTATCATCAGGAGTACCTGGATAAGAATCCGGGCGGATATTGCCATATAAGCCCGCAGCTAATGAAGATCGGCGGAAATAATTAAAAGAGAGAATATTGAAAACTCTACGTTGTCAGGTATTTAAGGAGGGAACAAAACATGATTAAGATTTATGGAATGCCAACCTGCCCATATTGTGATTTCGTTCATGAACAGATCAAGGGGCGCGAAGATGAGTTTGAGTACATCAATATTGGCGAGAATATCCGAAATATGAGCACCTTCACAAGGCTCCGTGACAAAAGTCCTGTCTTTGACCATAGCAAAGAGATAGGCGATGTCGGAATCCCGGCTTTTGTATTCGAGGATGGTACAGTATCCATCGACCCTGCGGACGCAGGATTGGTAGAATATGGGACTCCGAGCGCCTGCTCTATTGAGGATCACAAGAGCGGAAGAAAAGGGTGCTGATAAAAACTGAGCGGATCTGAAATATGATCCGCTCAACTTGTCAAAAGCATTATTTCTTATTTACAGCATCCTTAAGAGACTTGCCTGCCTTGAAGGAAGGAGCTGTGGAAGCCTTGATCTTGATCTCCTTGCCGGTCTGGGGGTTTCTGCCGGTGCGGGCTGCACGCTTCTTTGTCTCGAAGGTGCCGAAGCCTACTAATGTGATCTTGTCATTCTTCTTAAGGGTAGCGGCAACTGTATCCGTGAAAGCTTTTAAAGCCTTCTCGGAATCTTTCTTGCTGAGTCCGGATTCCTTTGCTATCGCATCGATCAGTTCTGTTTTGTTCATGTCGATTCCTCCTCGATTTTTATGGATGTTGTTCCTGTGGAACTTCCGAATATCAAATAACGCTCTATGAGAGCTATTTGACCCTTTGTTCTTGCAGAAACAGATTCAGACCGGCACAATATCTTGTGCCAACCCTACTACTATACCAAAATATCCATAGAATGCAAGCCTTTTAACGGGTTGACAGGGTTTGGTTGTGTTTGCGATGTTCATTTAAGAGCTTGCATTCGAATTACGGACCAGAATCCGGGGAAACGGACTTATCTGAAAAAATAATGTGTTCGACAGCACCGCAGAGGGTGCTTTCTTTTTTTGCCTTTTATTGTGAAGCAGATGATTGAGTTTATCTGCACGCTATTATTTCACATTTCAGCATGAAGGGAGGAAAGCATTGATTATGGAAAGAGGGTTTGAGTATGGGTATCCGGTAATGGAAGAAGAGGAAAACTGTTTTGATGATGGGAGGTGTGCCTCCGGATACG
>JAIKXO010000327.1 GCA_024684065.1 Lachnospiraceae bacterium | reverse complement strand
GGAGATAGTTCTTAAGATGTGTCTTTCGGCCTTTACCTTTGCATGGTTCCTTACCGGACGGTTTAAAGAGAGGCTTCCATTTGTTTTTACGGTATCGCTCTCTGTCGGATACAGCCTGATGCAGTATGTTCTTCACCAGGGAAACGCAAACGTAGGATATCTGGATGGAGTTTATATGCTTCCGCTTATGATGCTGGGGGTCTATTATGTTATCGAGAACGGGAGAATGCCCTTTCTTGCCATATCGACGGGACTTGCGATTGTTTTTAACTGGTATATTGCCGGCGTAAACTGCGTATTTTCGGGTGTTTATTTTCTGACAGAGCTTCTGCTTTTTATCATTAATGAAAAGAAGCATAATATCGGGAATTCTCTGTCGGATAAAGTCCGGAATATAGATATTGCGCAAAAAAAAGCCGAATCCCCAGGCGGAGACAGTATGCAAAACAGGGATATTTCCTGTTCATTAAGCCGCATGGTTTTTGGAAGAGCCGGACGTTATATCGCAAGCATGCTGACAGGAGTTCTGCTGAGTGCTTTTTTATTCCTTCCGACCATCTTCGAGCTTAAGCTCGGAAAGGCGGACGGAATGGACTGGTATCTGTTTGGATGGGGATTAAGAGGGAATCCTTTAGAGCTTGTTCATAATTACTATCCGGGATCCGGATTTATATGGAGCGGCATGGCACCGACGGTATTCTGCGGAAGCCTGGCGCTGACAGGAGCACTTGGGGTGTTTTCCGTTTCAAAAACGGTCATAAGCGTGAAGGAGAAGCTTGTTTACGCAGCCTTCATTCTTGTAATGGCTTTAATGATATACTGGCAGCCGTTATACCTTCTGTTTTCGCTTTTCAAGGAGGGGGCCGGACATACCGGGAGGTATCTCTACCTTGGCTGTTTTATGCTTCTGTATATGGCAGCGGTATTCTTTTCGGAACTTAAGAACGTGAACTGGAAGTCCTTTGCCTCTCTGGTCTGTGCGTGGCTTGTGCTGTTCATCCTGCTTATAGTGAGGGAGCCTGTAGAAGAAGAGTATGAGGGAGTCGCAGCGTGCCTGTTTATTATTGTTTTTACGGTTCTTGTCTATATATACAGCAATGTTGTTTACGGGAGAAAAAACGCACCTGCTTTGTTACATACTGTTATATCTGCAGCTGTCGTGATACTCTGCTGTATCGAGGGAGGCTGTAACTCATGGATCGTGCTTGAGAATTATATAGATGCGGATAACGGGAAATTTGAGAGCTATGAGACAGAGGAGCAAAAGCTCATAGATTCGCTTAAGGAATATGACGACGGATATTATCGCATAACCCAGACGATGAACAGGGATATGAGCATGTCAGGGACTACGGCGAATTACAATGAAGCGTTATGTTTTGATTACGCCTCGGTAGGAGGATATACCTCCACCCCGCATGCCACGCAGCTTGCCTTCCTTCAGAGAGGAGGGTACAGGAACGAGGATGAGACCCCTACAGTTGTCTCTAATACGCCTGTAATTCCTCTGGATTCTCTGCTGGGGGTTAAATATGTCCTGTCTCCGTATGAGATCAAAGGCTATAAAAGGATAGATGAGATCGAGAACAGAAACGGGAAAGATGTATACCTGAATCCTTATGCGCTTCCGATCATGTTTAAGGTGAAGGATCATGAATCAGCCCTTATGACGTCCGGGGAAAAGGCGGGAAAGGATGTTTTGGAAATCTCTGATATTTCCAATGATTTCGAAAAGAAAGATCAGGAGAACAGTGATCCCTTCGAGTACAATGATCGTCTCTTTGAATGCCTGACAGGGATTACGGGAAATAAAGGTGAACTGTTTTCTCCTGTAGAATTTGAGATAAAGGACAGTGCTGAGAAAAGGCGCTATGAGATACAGGCTCCTTCCGGTGATTTCGCTCTGTATGGCTATCTGCCGTGGACTGAGCGGGTATGGGGAGGAGCGGATATAGACATAAACGGCGTGATAGACATGCCATATTCCCACTGGAACAGTCTTGATCTTTTTTATATACCTCAGGTGAAGGAAGGGCGTGATAATGGAAACGCTTATGTAGAGCTTAAGGGATATGATCCGGAAATGCTTAAGGATGAAGCTTTTTATGCCCTTGATCTGAATAAGCTGTCGGAGCTTTCTTCAATGCTTAAAACCGGGGAGCCTGAACATATGGAGATAGAAAACGGCCGCGTATATGCAAAGGTATCATCAGAGGAAGAGGGCGAAAAGCTTTTTATGTCGATCCCTTATGATGAGGGCTGGGATATAAGGCTTAACGGTGAACAGATCCTGCCGGAAGTCTTTGAAGACTGTTTTATGATGATCCCCTTAAACGAAGGAGAGAACGAAATATCCATGGAATATCATATACCATGGTTTGCGGCAGGCCTGACGCTTACCTTAACGGGGATGCTTATCACGCTCTTTATGGTGATTTCTTCGAGAAAACAAGATAAAGACCGCGCCTTGCCCGGGGCTCATTAATGACCGTTTAAGGATATAAGAAGCCTCTTTATTATTAGAACCTGCTTTTCATGACTCTTATAATAAAAAGGCTTTTTTTAATGTGACTGATTCAGATTACCGGAAACGGCTTTCCTTCCAACAGAAGATCTTAAAATATATCCGGCGAACAGGATCCATGAGACAGCGGATATAATCTCCGCAAGTCTCCAGTAAAAAGGCTCCCTGAACCTTATATGTATATCTCCCGAAAAACCTGGCGGAACAGAGACCCGTATACGGTCGTTTTGTCCGAAACCGATATCAAGCTTCCCTTCGTCAGTAAGGGCTTCAAATCCCTTATATGCAAAAACAGGGACTTCCAGGCCTGCTTCGCCTAAAGAGGTGTTATTCACGGAGATATCAAACTCAAGAGCCCGTCTTTGCGAGCTCTTTATCTGTATCGCTTCATCGGCATCTACG
>JAIKXO010000326.1 GCA_024684065.1 Lachnospiraceae bacterium | reverse complement strand
GGAGATAGTTCTTAAGATGTGTCTTTCGGCCTTTACCTTTGCATGGTTCCTTACCGGACGGTTTAAAGAGAGGCTTCCATTTGTTTTTACGGTATCGCTCTCTGTCGGATACAGCCTGATGCAGTATGTTCTTCACCAGGGGAACGCAAACGTAGGATATCTGGATGGAGTTTATATGCTTCCGCTTATGATGCTTGGTGTTTATTATGTCATTGAAAGCGGAGTAATGCATTTTCTTGCGATAACAACAGGACTCGCGATTATTTTTAACTGGTATATTGCAGGTGTAAACTGTGTTTTTTCGGGTGTTTACTTTCTGACAGAGCTTCTGCTCTTCGTTATTAATAAAAAGAAGCACAATTTGTGGAATTCTCTGCCTGAAAAAGCAGAAGTCGGGGACAGTATGCCAAACATAGCCGGGTCCGAAGTCGGGGACAGTACACGAAACGGGGATATTTCCGGTTCGTTAAGCCGTATGGTCTTTGGAAGAGCTGGACGTTACATTGTATGTATGCTGACAGGAGTCCTTCTGAGCGCTTTTTTATTCCTTCCGACTATCTTCGAGCTTAAGCTCGGAAAGGCGGACGGAATGGACTGGTATCTGTTCGGATGGGGGTTAAGAGGGAATCCTTTAGAGCTTGTTCATAATTACTATCCGGGTTCCGGATTGTTATGGAGCGGCATGGCACCGACGGTTTTCTGCGGAAGTCTTGCGCTGACAGGAGCGCTTGGGGTGTTTTCTGTCAAAAAAACGGCCATAAGCCTGAAAGAAAAGCTCGTCTATGGAGCCTTTATTATCGTAATGGCTTTAATGATATACTGGAAACCGTTATACCTTCTGTTTTCGCTTTTCAAGGAAGGGACCGGACATACAGGGAGATATCTATACCTTGGCTGTTTTATGCTCCTGTATGTGGCGGCGGTGTTCTTTTCTGAGCTTAAGGACGTGAACCGGAAGCTTTTTGTTTCTTTAGTCTGTGCGTGGCTTATACTGTTCATCCTGCTTATTGTAAGGGAACCTGTAGAAGTGGAGTATGCGGGGGTCACTGCCTGTCTGTCTATTATTGTTTTTACGGTTCTTGTTCTTATATACAGCAGGGTTGTCTACGGGAAGACATACGCTTCGGAAAAACATTTATTTAAGAAAGAAACGGTCATTATATCCGCAGCGATTGTGATATTGTGCTGTATAGAGGGAGGCTATAACGCGCGGATCGTGCTTGAGAATTATACGGGCGCGGATAACGCGAAATTTGAGAGCTATGAGACAGAGGGGCAAAGGCTCATAGATTCGCTTAAGGAATATGACGGCGGATATTACCGCATAACCCAGACAATGAACAGGGATATGACCATGTCAGGGACTACCGCGAATTACAACGAGGCGTTTGGCTTTGGTTACGCATCTATAGGTGGATATACCTCAACTCAGCACTCTGCGCAGCTTGATTTCCTTGAGAGCGGAGGGTACAGGAACGAGGATGCGACCCCTACCGTCGTCTCAAATACACCGGTCATCCCTTTGGATTCTCTGCTTGGAGTAAGATATGTTCTGTCCCCCTATGAGATCAGGGGCTATAAAAAGATAGACGAGATCGAGAACGGGGACGGGAAGGACGTATATCTGAATCCTTATGCGCTTCCGATCATGTTTAAGGTGGAGGCTTCTGAAGCGTCTGTTACGTCATCTGACGGGAAAGGCGCGGCGGATGTACCTGCGGGATCTGATATTTCCGATGATTCCGAAGAGAAGGATCAGAAGGAACCCGATCCGTTCGAGTATAATAATCGTCTGTTTGAATATCTGACAGGGATCGCAGGAAACGGATCCACCCTGTTTTCACCTGTGGAATTCGAGATAAAAGACAGCGGGGAAACAAGGCGCTATGAGGTACAGGCTCCTTCAGGCGATTTTGCCCTGTATGGCTATCTGCCGTGGACAGAGAGGGTATGGGGAGGCGCGGATATAGATATAAACGGCGTGATAAACATGCCATTTTCCCGCTGGAACAGTCTGGATCTTTTTTATATACCACGTGGTAAGGAAGGACGTGACGACGGAAGCGCTTATGTCGAGCTTAAGGGATATGATCCGGAGATGCTTAAGGATGAAGCTTTTTATACCCTTGACCTGAATAAGCTTTCGAAGCTTTCTTCCATGCTCAAAACCGGGGAGCCTGAGCTTATGGAGATAGAAAACGGCCGGGTATCCGCAAAAGTATCTTCTGCGGAAGAGGGCGAAAAGCTTTTTATGTCGATCCCTTATGATGCGGGCTGGGATATAAAGATTAACGGGGAGCGGATCCTGCCGGAGATATTTGAAGACTGTTTTATAATGATCCCTTTAAAAGAAGGGGAGAACGAAATATCCATGGAATATCATATACCATGGTTTACAGCAGGACTGGCGCTTACTTTTACGGGTATACTGATCACGCTCTTTATGTTGCTTTCTCTGAGAAAACGAGATCAATACCGTGCCCTGCCCGGGGATCATTAATGATCGTCAATGGACATAAAAAGCCTTTTTATTATAAGAACCTGCTTTTCGGGACTCTGATAATAAAAAGGCTTTTTTAATGCAGCGTATTCCGGTCATCTGAAACGGTTTTTCTTCCGATGGCAAATTTTAATATATATCCTGCGAACAGGATCCATGAGACGGCGGATAAAAGCTCTGCAAGTCTCCAGTAGAAAGGCTCCCTGAACCTTATATGTATATCTCCCGAAAAACCGGCCGGAACAGAGAGGCGTATGCGGTCGCTCTGTCCGGGGCCGATATCAAGCTTTCCCTCATCTGTAAGGGCTTCAAATCCCTTATATGCAAAAACAGGGACTTCCAGGCCTGCTTCGCCTAAAGAGGTGTTATTCACGGAGATATCAAACTCAAGAGCCCGTCTTTGCGAGCTCTTTATCTGTATCGCTTCATCGGCATCTACG
>JAIKXO010000289.1 GCA_024684065.1 Lachnospiraceae bacterium | reverse complement strand
TGCGGGGATACCATTTGCTCTGAGAAGAGCGGCAAGAAGATTCGCCTTCGCCCAGCAGATTCCAACACCTTCTTTGAGTGTATCACTCGCAGATACGGTAACTCGTCTGTCCCGAGCATCCCAGGAATGTTTTATCTCATCTCTTACATAATAATATGTATTTCTAATAAGTGATAATTCATCCTGTGACTCAACCTTTAGTTTTTTAGCCAGGCTTTTAACAGCTGGATCATCGTAATCAACATATTCTGTTTTTTCTAAAAATTCGTTATACATGATTTCTTACCAATTAGTTTCCAGATTTACTTCAATATATCCATCCACTTTTTTTCTACGTAAAAGTACCACCATCTCGACATCACTTTCGTTGATTAACCACTTAATATGCGACTTTAATCTTTCACAGAACAAATCATCTGAAGGTCAAATGGCTCTTCTTCAGCTATTTCTTTTATGGGATTACTTGCCAGGTCACTTCCCATCGCTCTGTAAAATGCGATCGTCTCCTCAGAAGAACAAGCAGATATGTACAAAGCCTCTGCACCGGCTTTTCTTGCTTCCTCTTTTCCTGCCTCAAATAGTTTTCTGCCAACGCCTTGTCCTCGGCATTCAGAAGATACCTGCATCATATCAAGAATCATATACGGACCACTAAGCTTCCTTAACAGTCCTATAAAGCCAACCACTTTATCATTATCTAATGCAATGTATGTGATATATTCATCACTGCATATTTTATTTGCTACAGAACGCTTTTTGTCAAGGTCCCAATCTTCGGTATATTTGCATTCTACTAATGCATACTCTCCGTCTATTCTGCGATATACCTTGTTTACATCCTGTTTTCTGTTGTATAAATCCAATGAATTCAAACAGAAATTTGTTTCTGATAATAATTCAATTTTAATCAAATGATAATTCTCCTTTTTTTATTATTGGGATTGGCTTTTTCCTCTACCATAGTATCATCCTTGAATCCATCTACGCCCTCACAGCAAACACATAATCCACTCCAATAGGTGCAGCCATCGGATGCTCCGGAGTGTTTTTGTTATTCCCTCCAAAGAACATATCCGCCGCCTTCTCCAGCTCTCTTCTTTTCTCTGAATCATCATACCCGCTTTCCTTATCATCAATCCCTTTTACCGGATCGATCGAAAACAGGCCGTCACGGTTGCAGTAAAAGAAGATCCTTCTGACACCCCTGATCTTAAACCGTGCTTCAGCATTCCCTTCCGGATACAGCTTCACCATCTGCATATCATCAGATGAAGCCGCCGCCACAAATGAAATATAATGCTCCTTCGTCATGCTGTGATCGATACGCACATAGTATTCATCCTCAACACGCTCGATGAAAACCATGTGATGTTCATCTGTCGGTTCAGCCTCCAAAGGGATAAGCCGGATGCCGTGACAATGGATCGCTGCTTCGCCCATACTGTGAATCACGTTTCCGCAAACCGGACATACATAAAATTGCGACCGCAGCATGTTTGCTGATACATTTGCATTATTAATGGTATTGCCTGATATCAGCTCCGCCACCGAAATGCGAAACGCCTCAGCAATAGGTTCCAGCAGGGTAATATCCGGCAATCCTCTCAGGTTTTCCCATTTTGAGACACTTTTGTCAGTTACTCCCAGCTTTTCCGCAAGCTGAAGCTGTGTCATCTTGTTCTTTTCCCGCAGTTCCTTAATCACTGCGCCTGTAACATATTGGTTCATATTCGTTTTCACCTCCATGCACAGATTGTAAATCAGTTTTTCTTATAACGGTACCTACGGAAAGTAGAGAAGCTCCCATATAATCCACACTTGACCTCATACGCTTCCTGCGTTTTCAAGCCTGCCGCGTGCATCAGAATTGTTTCCTATATATGCAATGTAATCAGTCATAATCATATCCCTCCGATATAAATTTATCATAGAAAAAGAAAACAGACCCAAACCACACTGATTCAGGACTGTTTTGCACTGATTATTATCTCATTACCGCCAAACATCTAATCTTTCTCATTTATTTCTATATGACAAAACTTTATATAATAGTATCATATGTGGTAGAATCGTAGTAGAGCAATTGCCGTTATGACCCTTAATCATAATAAAATCATCACGGACAGATAAGGCATGTACAATTTACTTATTTTAATTCAATACATCGGAATAGTGGGGTTGTTCATTGAGAGCTGGCTTGTTCTGAAGAGCTGGAAGGATTCTCTGCGCGCTTATTTGTTTTTTTCCTGTGTGGCAACCCTTATAAACAACCTCGGTTATCTTCTGGAGCTTAAGGCTCAAAACATGGATGCCTATGTCACTGCGCTGCAGCTGTCATATGCAGGCCGGATATGGATCTGTTTTTCCCTGTTCCTGTTTGTCTTTGAGCTGAGCAATATTAAGATACCGAGGATCATTATCAATAGTCTGGTGTTCATCCATGTCGGGATATATACGGCCGTACTTACCCTCCGGCATCATAATCTGTACTATTCTGACATCGGTTTTAGCATGGAGGGACAGTTTCCGGTATTTATCCATAAGGACGGCATAATCCATAATTTATTTTTCCTCATGCAGGGAATTCTCATTGTGCTTGGAATGTCGGTGCTTATCATTTCCTATACCAGAGAACGCAAGAAGGTTGCCAGAAAACGCATCCTGATGGTAATAATCGCGTTTGTTATCGAATGTCTTTTCTTTATCATTAATATTTTCAACATAACAAATGTTTACGATTTCACAATGATCGGTTCGGTACTGGGTATGGTATTTATGTTCATATCCATATTCAGGTATAATCTTCTCGGAACGAGAGATATCGCCCGTGATTTTATGGTGGACAGGCTGTCGGAGGGTGTGATTGCCATAGATAATGAAGGAGATATCCAGTATTATAATGAACCCGCCGAAGACCTGTTCCCTCAGATAGATGAAGATCCGGCCGGAGTTTTGGATTCCGTGAAGAGTGCTATACTTCAGGGAAATACGCTAAACATAAATGGCAGGATATTCACCCCTGAAGAAAATGATCTGCTGTATAAGGGGGAGAGCTTCGGCAAGCTGTATGTCCTTATCGATGCAACCGAGCATTATGACAGGCTAAAAAAAGAGAAGAAGCAATTAAGAAAGGAATTGCTCACCGATCCTCTTACCGGATTTTACAACAGGAAGGGAATGCTTCATTATTCCGAAAAACTGTACCTGGAAATACTTAAAAGTCATACGACCCTCTTCCTTTGCGTGGCCGATATGAACGGACTTAAATATATCAATGATACTTTCGGCCATGAGCATGGCGACAAAGCAATATCCGAACTGGCCGGAATAATAAGGGAATCACTGGCACAAGGGGATATGGCATTCAGGACAGGCGGCGACGAATTCCTTATAATGGGAGAACGGGCAGGAGCCGGGGATCATGTAAGGGATTATGAAGAAAAAATCGAAGAACTGATAAAACGGCATAATAAGGACAGCGATCTTCCCTACAGGATTGACATGAGCTACGGTCCTGTTGTCGCGAAACTTACAGGAGAAGAAGGAGAACTTGATAAGCTTATCAGCCTTTCGGATTCGAAAATGTATGAAATGAAAAGAAGCAGGGATTCATACAGAAGGTAATAAGGCCCGAGTACGAATTACCGTTTCAGCCCAACGTACATAATTTACCTCTTGGGCAAGGGTAAAATTTTCATATTATATTGCATGGAATAATATTATTATTTACATCTAGTGGAAATGGTTTTGCAGCCATGCATATTATCCCGCCTTCACCGATTTTTAATGAACTCTTTTCGAGCAAGTGAAACGAGCTGATTGCCTTCTTCTCGGGATTACTGCTCTTTTTAATCTCCAGCGGATGAAGTTTCCCATTTTCCTCCAAAACGATATCAATCTCTTTTTGATTTGTATCCCGGTAAAAAGTCATGTTTGTTTTATTCTTTGAGCAGGCATACATTTTTAAGAATTCA
>JAIKXO010000283.1 GCA_024684065.1 Lachnospiraceae bacterium | reverse complement strand
TCAAGGGACTGGTCCCTTGCAGGTTCTTAGGGCAGCGCCCTAAGCCCTCGGAGAGCCTGTCGGTATCAATATCTACATTTTCAAGGTTCTTTAGAGCCTTTTTTCTTTGGCTCATTTTTCCATAGCGGACTTTACACTATCAAGAATACCAAAAAACAAAACTTATACCTCGTTATAATTACAAATATCTTATGATAAGTATATATTTAAATATATACATTATCAACAAAAAAGTTCCTTTTTTATAAAAAACTTGAGTTCAGCGTTTCTTTCGTGAAAAATAAATATCATACAAGCTCACAATCAATCTAAACAAAAGTAACCGAAATCGATTTCGGCTAAATCGATTTCGGTTAAATGAATGTCGCCTAATGAGATTATGAATTATAGCAGTGGCCAGAGTATGTGTTATCCCATCACATCCCGGCCGTCATTACATAGACCGTAAGCATCAGCAGCTCCGAAAGCGACAGGAACCACCCGGACAGGTCTCCGGTGATCCCGCCGAATTTGCTCTTTGCGGTCCGTCCATATATGAGAAGCATGACAAGGGCGGATGCAAGTATGCATATCCCCCTCACGCCCTTCATAAAGAAAGCTATTCCCAGAAATATTGTAATAAGTGCCGATATGGCTCCGGACGCGGATTTCGAACCGGCTCTTGCAAAGAATGACGCAAGGCCGCTGTCCTTTGCCGCAGGGAAGGTGAGCATCGCATACCCCGCAAGGCTCCTTGAAAGCATGGACATCAGTATGAAAAGCTCCGGATCAAAATCCTCGATGCTGCACCACAGTCCGAATCCCACAAGGCAGTAGACCGCAAGCGCGATCACCGCAAAGGCTCCGATATGGGGATCGCTCATGATCTTTAAGCGTTTTTCCTTTTCCTGGCGGCTTGAAAGTGCATCAAAGGTATCCATGAAGCCGTCGAGATGGATCCCCCCGGTATATATGATCGGTGTCATAAAAAGCAGAACGCTTCTTATTATATAGTGCAGCCCGAAATGAATGCCAAGCCAATATACTCCCCATAATAAAAGCCCTTGCACGGCTCCCACCAGAGGAAACAGGGCAAGCATGTATTTATTGTTTCGTTCATCGAAGTCAAACTGCGGCATGGGCACTATGGTAAACATCGAAAATGCCGCAGCTATAGTCTTTATCAATAACATATCCGTCCCCCGACGATCTTATTTTTCCTTAAATATCTGTCCGCCCGCTGTATTCCTGCTTCATTCCCGCTTTTTCAGTGTTACCGGTATCCCGCAGACCACCTCATAAACTTCATCGCAGGCGGCAGCCAGGCTGTTATTCAGCCCCGCCAGGCTTTTCAGATAATCCATTGTCATAGTATCATGATCACAGCCTCCGGTAAACAGATTGCCGGTCACTATTATCATATGAGCTGTTTTTTGCGATAAATACATTATTTCTTCAAACAGTCTCCGGGCCGGATCTGTATCGAGTTTCTTAACCGGATCTGTATTCGTTTTCTGATCCGGATCAGAATTTCCTCCCGGTCTTTCTTCCGGATCCCCCCCGAAGTTTTGGTTGAACATCTCGTTTGCAGTCAGATTCGGTATGTCCTCCAGCAGAACGCATGCGCCTTCAAAAAAATCCGGCTGTTCCAAAAGCTTCTTATCCACCGAATCCTTAAGCTTCAACGGACACTCAAAGGTGGCAAATCCCTTGTTCATGCGCATCTGACGGTGCTTTTCTATCCTTTCGGCGCTCTCCCTGCCGTCATTTCGCATGGTTGCCAGATAGATACGCTTTTCGGAAAGCTTCATCGCCAGGCTTTCGGCATATTCACTTTTCCCGCTGGCTGCATCACCTATGACTAATCCAAGCATTTATATGCCTCTATCCCTATCTCGTTGAAGGTATGGCCGCTGTTGTAAAGACCGGCTGCCATTTTCATAAGCCGTAAGGCCGCCACTGCCCCGCTTCCTTCTCCCAGTCTCATCCCCGCATCTATAAAAGGCTTCAGATCAAGTTCAGATATGATCGCTTTCGCGGCCGGCTCCGATGACACATGGCTCCCGATCAATGCGCATCTACAACCAGGTGTTATTTTTGTTGCCAGCAAGGCTGCCGTCAATGTAATAAAACCGTCCAGCAATACAGGCACCCCGTACAGGCCTCCCCCTATGCAGATCCCCGTCAGTACAGCTATATCAAGCCCTCCCAGCTCTGTCAGCAGTTCTGCATAACTTCCGTTATTTGATTTATGTAAACTTAAATATCTTTCCTTTGCCCTCTTTACAGCCCCGATCTTTTTTTCAAGTCCCTCTGTCGAAAGACCGGCTCCCTTCCCTGTGACCTCTTTCGGATCCTTTTCAAGCAGAACCGAGCAAAGTGCGCTTGAAGTCGTGGTATTTCCTATGCCCATCTCGCCTGTAAGTATTATTTCATATCCTTCATCCGCCGCTTTTTTAGTTAACATAATTCCATTTTCTACTGCTTTGACTGCTTCCTCTGCTGTCATGGCACTTTCTACGGCAATATTTCCCGTTCCGTTTCTGACTCTCATATTCTTTATACTCTGCATCCCGGGGAAATCCTTTATTCCCGCATCGACAGGCACAATATCAAGACTTAAGCCCTCTGCCAGGTGATTCACCGTGCTTTTTCCTTCCGCAAGCGCCTTTGCCACAGCCGTTGTCGCCTCATATCCGCACTGGCTCACACCCTCCGTCACGACACCGTTGTCTGCGCAGATGACATACAGAAGGGATCTTTTAAGGGTTATGTTCTCATCTCCCCTTATCCCTGCCATGTCACAGATCACGGATTCAAGCAGACCCAGGCTCCCTAGCGGCTTTGCCAGACTGTTCCATCTTAAGAACGCTCTCATCCTCGCTTCTTCATCAAAAGGCCTCATTTTTTTGTTGAGTTCATATATCTCCTGTACAGTCATCACTTAAAGCTCCCCTTTTATGACTGTTCCGATACCGCATACAACCCTGACAACGGTATCTGCCCTCTCTGCCAGCATGATCGAAAGCCGGCCTGCAGCTTCCCGGTCTTTTCTTTCCTTTTCGTCCATGGGTATCACTCCACCACCGGTCTCAGTTGCAATAACAACCGTTTTTCGAGACAGTCTGTCCGCCAGGATCTCAAGCTCATTTGTATCCATTCCCCGTGCCTGCTCCTGGACATTCCACACCGAAGAATTTTCAAATTCCTCATCTGTCATTCCTAAGCGGTTCTTTATGAAATTTCTCTTACCTGCAAAAAGAGGTCCCGTCACAAATATCATTATTATAAATAACTCCTGTTTTGCAATCACATGAATATTGGATCTGTTTTGCTCCCGATTCCGTCATCTAAAGAACCGGATCCTGCCATATGAACATAACAATTCTTCCGGAAAACTATTGGTTGACATAAATTTATTTATAAGTTTACATAAATCAGCACTCTTACACCTGCAAACACGATCAATCCTGCAATACTACTGGCTAAAAATATACTGTTCGCCTTTGGGATATCCTCTGCCTCCGGAGATTTTATGTCATCCCCAATGTAAGGTTTGTCCACCTTCTTCCCAAAGTAACTCGCCGGTCCCCCGAGCCTCAGTCCCAATATCCCCGCCATGGCAGCCTCAGTCTGCGCCGAATTAGGACTTGCGTGATTATACCTGTCCCTCATCCATATATGAAATGTGTCAAAGGGACGGTTCTGCTGACAACTTTTTGTGACAGAGGGACGGTTCTGCTGACAACTTTTTAATACCCGATGACAAAACATTATCAGCAGCGCAGCTATCCTCGAAGGGATGAAATTTGCAATATCATCAAGCCTTGCCGCCGCCCTGCCAAACCACAGATACTTATCATTCTTATATCCGATCATGCTGTCCATGGTATTTACAGCCTTATAAGCAAGTCCCAGCGGCACTCCTCCGATCATCAGCCAGAACAGGGGGGCGATCACACCGTCGCAGAGACTTTCCGCCACGCATTCGATATCTGCCTTTATCACGCCCTCCATATCAAGCCCGTCCGTGTCCCTTCCTACTATCCTTCCTACTGCCTTCCGGGCTTTATGGATATCGCCCGTTTTTATTACTTCATATATATTCCGGCTCTCTCTTAACATCGCCCTGACAGCTATGCACTGGTAACTGATCAGACATCCCAGAGCAAATGAAACATATGTATTTATTTTATCCGCCAGATACATCAGTCCCCATCCGGAATAAAATGATACGAGAGTTATTATAACGGCAAGTATCCCTCCTGCGAGTGCTTCACAGACGCTTTTTTTCGGAAATATCCTACGAAGGATCTTTTCCAGAAGCGAGATCATTTTTCCGATGATCACGACAGGATGAAATCCATAGGACGGATCTCCGATAATAAGATCCAATATAAAACCTATTGTTATCATTACTGCCGTTCTCATTCTGTTCTGCCTCTCCGGAATCTGACAGCAGCCTCTACGAATCTTTCGGCCAGCGGCAGTTTAGTGTCAGGACAGAAATGCGGAAATCCTGCATACAGATTTTCATTTACAAAACATTCCCGGAGACCGGGGGACCCCTCCCCGGATTTTTCGGGTTTGCTCATTGTTGTATCCTCCCCGGTTCTTCCGGGTTTTGTTATTGTCATATCCTCCCCGTTCATGTCAGTGTCCCAGTGATGAAATTCATGAGCCGGTATCTCTTCGCCTTTATTAAATAACATGCTGTTGGTTTCTGCTCTCATCATACAGTATCCAAACCGCACCGACCTTCCGGCATACGCCGTTTTTCCCGGGAACACCCCGCAG
>JAIKXO010000113.1 GCA_024684065.1 Lachnospiraceae bacterium | reverse complement strand
GAAAATGTAGGGATACGAGAAGGAACCATATTGCCCCTCAGACAATGAAGAAGCGTTTTTAGTGATGAAGAGATCCGTCCCGAATTCCTTAGGCGCGAGGGCTCTTCCCGAGCGTCTTAGGAATTCGTGGACTAGCTCTTCATCACGTTGCTTCGTCTGAGGGGTAATATTGGTCTCCTTCGAAGTATCCCATCATCAGCTTTCAAGTTTAACTAAACGGCATTGGGACGGTTTTGCGTTTCGTTTTGCATGGTTCGTGAGGAATGGCCTAAGAACGGGAGATAAGGCTATTGAAATGCTCAGGGAATTGTGTTATATAATGAACATAGGTTTTGCCGGCAGACGGTTAGCCTGTGAGTGAATAATCGGAACCATAACCGCTCAGCTTCCAGATAGGAGCGGTTATTTCTTTAATGCTGTTTATGCGGCAGTTTGGAGCATCAAAGGCTGATAATACGCATATCAGCACGTTTGTTGCGATAAATGGTACCGGAAAGGCGGTTTTTATGAGGATCGGGACAGGATATGACGTACACAGGCTTGCGGAGGGGAGAGAGCTTATCCTTGGCGGCGTGAAGATCCCATATGAAAAGGGACTTTTGGGCCACTCGGATGCGGATGTTCTGCTGCATGCGATATCAGACGCCCTTTTAGGGGGCGCGGCCCTCGGGGATATCGGCGTTTTCTTCCCGGATACCGATGAAAGGTATAAGGGGGCGGACAGTTTAAAGCTTCTTTCCGAGGTAGGCGATATCCTATCTGAGAAAGGGTTTTTCATAAACAATATCGATTCGACGATCATAGCGCAGCGTCCGAAGCTCAGGCCTTATATAGAAGAGATGAGAAAGAATATCTCAGAAGCCCTGAAGCTTGACATCAAGGCCGTAAGCGTCAAGGCCACTACCGAAGAGGGGCTGGGTTTTACCGGCAGCGGAGAAGGCATAGCCGCGCAGGCGGTCTGTTTATTGAGCGACGCCTCCGATATGATAGAGGGGGCTTCCTATATGTACGGAAGAAACTGCGAGGGATGCAGGGGCTGCATAGGGCAGATGCAAAGCTGATAAGTGCGAAACATCGAAACCGTCCCTCGTTTCAGAATTAAAATATAAGGAGCATGAAGTATGAAGGTATTTAATACGCTTTCCGGAAGGAAAGAAGAGTTTATCCCGTTAGAGCCGGGCAAGGTGAGCATGTATGTATGCGGGCCTACGGTTTATAACCTTATACACATCGGCAACGCGAGGCCGATGATAGTGTTTGACACCGTGCGCAGGTATATGGAGCATAAGGGCTATGAGGTGAATTACGTCTCCAACTTTACAGATGTAGACGATAAGATAATAAAAGCCGCAAACGAAGAGGGAGTGGATTCGAAAACGATCTCGGAGCGGTATATCGAGGAATGCAAAAAGGACATGGCCGGAATGAATGTCCGTCCGGCAACCGTCCATCCCAAGGCGACGGAAGAGATAGACGGCATGATCGAGATGATAAGCACCCTTATCGATAAGGGCTTTGCCTATAAAGCCGAGGACGGGACCGTATATTTCCGGACCAGGAAATTTGACGGTTACGGAAAGCTCTCGCATAAGAACCTGGATGACTTAAGGAGCGGGAACAGGGATCTTCTTGTCTCGGGCAAGGAGCAGAAGGAGGATCCGCTTGATTTTGTACTCTGGAAGCCGAAGAAGGAAGGCGAGCCCTACTGGGAGTCGCCCTGGTGCGAGGGCAGGCCCGGATGGCACATCGAATGCTCGGTGATGAGCAAGAAGTATCTCGGGAATTCCATCGATATCCATGCGGGCGGCGAGGATCTGGTCTTTCCGCACCATGAGAACGAGATAGCGCAGAGCGAGGCCGCAAACGGGGTTTTATTCTCCAAATACTGGATGCACAATGCTTTCCTTAATATAGACAATAAAAAAATGAGCAAATCCCTTGGCAACTTCTTTACGGTAAGGGATATCTCGGAAAAGTTCGACCTGCAGGTGTTACGGTTCTTCATGCTGAACGCCCATTACCGGATGCCGCTTAATTTCAGTGCCGAGCTTATGGAAAGCGCCAGAAATTCGCTTAACAGGATATTGACCGCTTCGGACAATCTGAGCTATCTTCTGGAAAATTGCAAAAAAGAAGAAGCTTCAGAAGAGGAGCAGGGGCTTATCAGGGAGGCGGAAAAGTTTGTCGAAGCCTTTGACAGGGCCATGGATGACGATTTCAACACTGCCGATGCGATAACCGCGGTGTTTGAGCTCGTAAAGTTTATCAATCTCAATGCCGGAGCGGATTCCTCACGGGAATTCCTGGAAAGCATGCATAAGGAGCTAAAGGAGCTTACAGGGATCCTGGGGCTTGAGACCGAGAGGAAAAAGGAGCTTCTTGACGCAGATATTGAGGCGCTTATAGAGGAAAGGACAAAGGCGAGGAAAGAAAAGAATTTCGCCAGGGCTGACGAGATAAGGAACAGTCTTCTTGAAATGGGGATCGTTTTAGAGGATACCAGAGAGGGAGTCAAGTGGCACAGGGCGTAAATCTTGCGGACCGTATAAGAGAGGATTTTTCCATAAAGGATCAGGACCCCAATCTGTACTCTCCGTTAAATCTTGCTTTTATCGGGGACAGTATATTCGATCTCATAGTAAAGACAGTTATCGTGGGGACCGCAAACCGTCCCGTAAACGTCCAGCAGAGAAAGGCCTCTACCTATGTAAAGGCTTCATCCCAGGCGGTTATGGCAGACGCCCTCCTGACTGAATTCACCGAAGAAGAGCTTGATATTTTCAGGCGGGGAAAAAATTCAAAGCCATACACGAAGGCAAAGAATACGGATTATTCTACCTATTTAAAAGCCACGGGGTTTGAAGCCGTTATGGGATATCTGTACTTAGGGGGCAGGGAAGAGAGGCTCATTGAGCTTGTAAGGCGCGGGATCGAGGCCCTTGAAAGCGCTACGGCAGGGAATTAAGATTCCGGAAAGGATTTCAGGGATTTTATGATAGAAGGAAGAAATGCAGTAATAGAAGCCTTCAGGGCGGGAAAGCCGATCGACCGGCTCTTTATCCTTGACGGCTGTAAGGACGGCCCGATCCTTACCATAAAAAGAGAGGCCGGAAAGGCCGACGTAATCATAAAATACGTGGATAAGGAAGTCTTAGACAGAATGAGCGAGACCGGGCATCATCAGGGGGTCATCGCGGAAGGCGAAGAATACGAGTATTCCGATATTGAGGATATCTTTAAAAAGGCTTCCGAAAAGGGCGAGGATCCGTTTATCTTCATCCTTGACAATATCGAGGATCCCCATAATCTGGGGGCAGTGATAAGGACCGCAAACCTCTGCGGAGCCCATGGGGTGATAATTCCAAAGGACAGGGCCGCAAGGCTTTCCGCATCGGTCGCAAGAGCCTCGGCGGGTGCAATAAATTATACTCCGGTTGTTAAGGTCGTAAATATTGCAAGGACCATAGAGGAGCTCAAGAAGAGAGGTCTCTGGTTCGTATGCGCCGATATGGACGGGGATCTTATGTATAAAGCCGATCTTACGGGACCCGTAGGGCTTGTGATAGGTTCGGAAGGAAAGGGAGTAGGACGGCTTGTCCGGGAAAAATGCGACCACGTTCTGAGAATACCCATGAAGGGGGATATCGATTCCCTCAACGCTTCCGTAGCCGCGGGAGTGCTCGCCTACGAGATCGTAAGGCAGAGATATTATAAATGAAAGGCGGCAAAACCGCTTTTACAGGTTTTTTACAGATATAGAAGGTTTTATGACGGATAAATACGCGGATATGGCAGACGAAGAGCTGATAGCAGGCCTTCGCGATGATAATAAGGACGGGCATGCGGACAAAAACGGTGTGAAAGCACCTGAAGAGCCTGTCGGAAAAACACAGGATAGTGCCGATATCGAGGAATTCCTTCTTGAGAAATATAAACCTCTGGTCAGGCGGATAGCCAGAACGGATTCCTTAAAGATCTCCGGCGGGGATTATGACGATCTTCTGCAGGAGGGCATGATCGGCCTGATGAAAGCAGTGAAAAGCTTTGATCCTGAAAAGGGGGCGTCTTTTTTCACATTTGCGGCACTCTGCATAAGGAGGCAGATGATATCTGCCGTCGAAGCATCGAACAGGGATAAGAATGCCGCCCTTAATTCATATATTTCTCTTTATGACGTGCCCCCCGATATGGATGACGAGGAAGGAAGAAGGCTGATCGATTCACTTAAGGAGCTGTCAACGAGAAGCGTTGAGGAGATAATCATCGACATCGACGCGGCCAGGGAATTAAACAGAAAGATACACGACAGTCTCAGCCCGTTCGAAGCCCGGGTTTATGAAATGTATACATCGGGGATGAGCTATACGGAGATCGCGGAGGTCATCGGAAAGGAACAGAAATCCGTAGACAATGCCATCCAGCGGATAAAGAGCAAGATAAGGAAGGTTATTGAATAAATATCTGATTCCCAAAAGTAAGGAGAAGAGCATGGATCCGAAGATAATGAGAAAAGTCGGCATGAAAATGAATATTCTGATGGGGGTATCCCTTAGCTTTGGGCTGTCCCTTACGGGGAATTTAAGCTCGGGGCATTTCACGGTCCCAGGGTTTCTCATAAGCTTTCTCGCAAGCACCGTGGTGAGCATTATCATAGGCTTCCTCGTCCCGATGAGAAAGCTTGAGACGGCAGCTGTTTCAAAGGCGGGGCTTGAGGA
>JAIKXO010000073.1 GCA_024684065.1 Lachnospiraceae bacterium | reverse complement strand
AGTACGGAATCAAAGCAACCATGGATGAAGTACATGCCCTTCTCGAAGAACTGGAGAAATCCATCGGAATTCAGGTGGAATATAAATGATACGTCCCCATTGTCATACGGAGGTCAATACATGGTAATCGACAGCGGATTTCAACATGAAGCAAAGATCAAAGATAAGAATCTGGATTGCGCTCCTTTATCCGGCTTCAATCACCTGGCCGTATACGTAAGATGGGCTTATAACAAAGGTATTCTATCAGGGACCTTATTGAAGGAGGAGCCCCGTATAGAAGCAGCCATGCGAGGTGAATGCGACCTCCGCAAGGTTATCGCCGAAAGCAGAGCCATGAAAGGCAGGATCAGATCCGCGGATTTTACTACCGAAGGCGAGACCTTTACGAAGTTTTTCTATGCCTTTTCCGGCAGGGACAAATATCCCTATTACGTGGACAAGGTTGCTCATGAATATTTCGGTCCCAAGACAGGAAGTCCGGAATTTAAGAATGAGGAATATCTTTTTGTTCCCTATGATGAGAACTACTATAAAAGCTTATCCAAATACCTGGACGAAGCCTGGGAGAAGAGAGATTCCATAGATGCTTCCCTCGCGGAAAAGAAAGAAGCCCTGATCAAATGGCTCGGCTCTGTAGCTAAGACAGAGATCCGTATAAGTACTACTCCGGCCGGCGATACGGTCACTTCACTTACCGCAAGCAGGATTGGCGGAAAGCCTGCTGTTCCCGAGGGCTTTGAATGGCCCTACTATGAGGGCGAAGCCTATGGAGATCCCGCTCCGCAAAACAGACCACTTTCTTTTATGGCTCAGATCAATCTGAAAGAAGCCTCAGCTTATGACAAAGAAGGTCTTTTGCCGAAAAGCGGAATACTGTCATTTTTCTATGAGATGAATACCCAGACATGGGGATATGACCCTATTGATAGAGGATCCTCCAGAGTATACTATTTTCCCGATGAAAATGTGCTCCACCTTGAGGATATTCCGGAGGATATGGAAGAAGATTTTAAGATCCCGGAATTTGCCATTGAATATAATGAGCATATAAGTCTTCCGGATATGAGTGAATTTTGGGATGAGCTGTCCCTGGACTGGGATGAGAATTTAGATTGCCTTACCAAGGCCGGATATGATGCGGACGAGTGGGGAACCTTCACAAAACTCCTGGGCTATCCCGATACCATACAAAATCCCATGTATGAAGAATGTGAGATGGTAACCAGGGGGTGGCGCGCAGGCAATCCTGAGGATTATGCAAAGGTCTCAGAGGAAGAAAAGGCTGATATCAAAGAAAAAGCTTCCGAGTGGATGCTCCTATTCCAGATGGGCACCATAGAAACAGATGATTATGAGCTTATGTTCGGCGACTGCGGACATATCTACTTCTGGATCAAAAAAAGTGACCTTGCCGCCCATAACTTCGATAACGTGTGGCTGATACTTCAGTGCAGTTAGGGTGACAGTGGGCAGGGGCCAGGGGGACGGTTCTCGCGGTGCAGAACTTCATGCACCACGAGAACCGTCCCCCTGGCCCCTGCCCACTGTCACTCATCTTTATCTTTAGTACTCAGGCTTCCCTGATTCCCATTAAAGCTTCCGTATACGCCGATCTTCTTGGGTGCGATGAGAAGGCCGATAATAACTCCGATCAGGAGTAGTACGATCCCGATAAGGGTTACCTCAGTCTTAGTACATCCGCCTTCCGCAATCTTGTCTCTGTATTCTTTGATCATATTAATAAACCTCATTGCAATTATCTGTAAAACTGTACCGGCTTAAACTCGCCGAGATTATCCACGTATCCGTATCTGTAAAAAGTTTCGAAGCGGTCAAAAAGCTCCTGTTCGGCAACGATCTTATCTACAAGCCTGGTCTGATCCCCTTCTTCCATGCCCACCTGAAGGTCATATCCTCCGGGAGCGGAGGCTGCCTGCATATACCTGACACCGTATGTCGCCTGCTTCAGAGTAAGGAGTACGTGCTCGTCATTTACATCTATCATCTTACGGATCCGCACCATCACATCTTCCCATGAAGGATTCTGTATCGGAGCATCATAGAAATTCTCTAAGACCGATCCGCCGGTATATTCTACGTTCTGAAAAGCGACATCACTCGTAAGATTACGATTAGATCTTTTATATGCAATGGGGAATGCTATTGCAATTACGATGGCAATGATCAGAAAGAAAAGTAATATCGTCAGCATATCGGCCTCCTTAATCACAGATCCACACCTATTATAACATGAGTGACAGTGGGGGTTTGAATTTTACAGATAACGTTATCATTTTAATTTAATTTTACAAAAATTTTATACTCCTCATAATTTTTTTTGTAAATTTTGGTTATATTCATATAATTCTTTCCATGATAAAGTGAACCAGTCACTCAAAAAGTTAGGCAGAACTAACTAACAATATACTGAGGAGTATATATATGAAAAAGAAGATTTTATCGATTAGCTGTACCGTCGTACTTGCATTTTCACTTATAGGATGTGCAGGTCAGGCGACTGAGGGCGAGGTTACACAGACTCCCGCGGATACTTCTGTTGAAGTTGTCGCAGATGCAGAAAACGAAACCGGAGACGACGAAGCTGAACCTGCCGGGGTATATGTTAAGATGAACATTCCCTACGGTGACTTTTTTGCAGCTGAATTTGAAGGCGGTGCAGATGTTGATGCCGTAACAAGTGCCACTATGAATAAACCCGGAAACGAGAATCTTACGGGTGGAACTTATCATCTTGAAGATAACAGTAAGATACTCGGCGTATCATTCCCCGTATTTATTCCCGAGGGAACAAATGTGGACGAATCGCTTAAAGTTGCGGATGAAGCCTCTCTTTATGCGGCTCCTGATTATTCTTATGTGGAGCTTTCCGAAAAACCTGTCAATTATAAGGAGATATCCGTTGACGGATCGGGTAATTATTCATTTGGTCAGACCGTGGGGGATTTTGAGGAGATTACGATCGCTGATGCGAGTGTTAATACCGCTACTTTCTGGGGCGATTATGAGATAGATCT
>JAIKXO010000033.1 GCA_024684065.1 Lachnospiraceae bacterium | reverse complement strand
ACAAAGACACCCGGTGAGATCAGATTCCCGTCGGGCTTTCTCCACCTGACAAGCGCCTCCGCAGATATTATCTCCTTTGTATGGCTGTCGACAACGGGCTGGTACATTACAAAGAACCGTCCGCTCTCTATCGCGGGCTCGGCGTTTTTTACCAGATTCTGCTCGAGCAGGAGAGAATCCCTCATTTCCCTGGAAAAATAATTGATCCTCGAAAGGTAACTGCTCTTTATGGCCTGAAGAGCCATCATTGCCCTGTCGCAGGCTATGGCAAGGTCATCATCGCTGGGCTCAAGCCTGTAGCAGCCGACATGCATATAGATCTTATTATCGACAGTACTCCATTTGGTTTCGGAGTACACAGTCTTTCGCATCTTTTCCTCTAACTGTTCATGGAGCCTCAGAGGAACCAGGGTTATGAAATGATCCGATTCGATACGGCTGTAAAGACATTCATCGACAGGAAGGGTCTTTCTCAGGAAATCCGCAAATTCTATGATAAGCCTGTCACCCGTGGCCGTACCCATCATTTCATTGATCGCTTTAAAACGGTCTATATCCCAGACGGAAACAACATAAACCGTATCGGGATGGTTCTCTACGAACTTCGAGCCTTCCAGGAAAAAAGTCTCTTTATTATAGATCCCGGTCAGGATGTCTATCTTTGCGTTCTCCTGATAGATCGCTATTTCGGACCTGAGGTCGTTGCTCATAAGCTCATCGTTGTCCGAACGCTTAATCACCATGGAAAAATGCTTGACGCCCTCCCATACGGTAAAGCCCCTTATATTGAGCTCGAACCGCTGATAGTCCCATTTAACGGTCTTCACCCTCAATATTATGCGGTGCATGTTCTCGGAATCAACTATGGAGGTCAGGACATCCACAAAATTATCATAGTCAGACGGATGAATGAGTTCCTTTACGTTTTTTCTGCTCCTGCTCGGCCCCTTGTCGTTATTATATCCGAGTATCTTTAAGGCATTCCTTCCGATATACTCCGTATAGATGCCGTTATCCATATAGACCGACACAAACCCCATATCCATCGAGGCAAGTATGGTCAGTGCCCGGGATACGCCGTCGAAATGTTCCTCCCTGGCCCTTATTGCGTCACCTAAAAATGTATATACGTCATTGTCGATCTGCTTCTTTATGCGCTGAGCATTGATCGGATGCCTGAAATTATAGTTGGCGCCTAAAGACACGGCCCTGTTGCCAAGCTCTGACCCGACCCCCTCCGATATGACTCCCACAAGGATCGACCGGTACTTCTCTTCGCCCTTTAAATATGATATAAAGGCCATTTTCCCCTCGATATCCTTTTTGAGGTTAATGATGACTATGTCTGCCGGCCTGTCGGATATGAGCTCCTTAACAGCATCAACATCCCTTCTCTGGTAGACAGTATAATCTTCCTCCAAATGGGCAGCCAGAGATTCTACACCGGTATCCTGGTCAGACAATATGATGATGACAACTCTTCTTTTCATCATTGCGCACCTCGTCCTGCACTGATTGAGGGTTTGTTACTATGTCTGCGCCGATCTGCGAAGCAAATCGTACACTCAGGCACGAACCCCGGTCCGTGCCGATCCGGCCTGTTTTACAGGCAGGATCATTTCATCAATTCTATCTCGGAATGATATTCCTGCAGTGACTTTACCTGCTCCTTATTGTTCTGCATGGCGCGTATGCCCTCCGCGGAGGCCTTTGCCGCCGCCATTGTGGTGATATACGGTATCCTGGCCTTAATAACTCCCTTTCTTATATAGGAATCATCCCAGGCACCCTTTTTGTCATCCGGAGTATTTACGACGAGATCAACCTCATGATTGGTGATCGCGTCAAGGACATTCGGCCTTCCCTGCTGGAGCTTGAATATCTTTGCGCACTCTATGCCGGCTCCGCGTATCATATCGCAGGTGCCTCCCGTGGCAATGATCTTAAATCCGCAGTCATTAAACGCCTTCGCCACCTCCACGAGCTCTGCCTTATCCCTGTCGTTTACGCTTATAAGGACGGTTCCCTTAAGCGGAAGCGGGTTCTGCGTGGCTTCCTCGGCCTTGTAATAGGCCTCCCCGAAGTCCTTTGCCATGCCAAGCACCTCGCCCGTCGAACGCATCTCGGGCCCGAGCAGGGGATCGACCTCCTGGAACATATTGAAGGGGAATACCGCCTCCTTTACTCCGCAGTGCTTAAATTTCCTCTCTTTAAGCGCGGGTACCGGGGACTCCTTTCCCGTTAACGGCATCGTTATTATCTCGGTGGCCAAAGGCACCATTCTTATATCGCAGACCTTCGATACCAGGGGAACGGTCCTTGATGCACGGGGATTTGCCTCTAAAACATAGACCCTGCCGTCCTCTATGGCATACTGCATGTTCATAAGTCCTTTGACATCCATCTCCGAGGCTATCCTTCTGGTATAATCCTTAATGACTTCGACATTTTCGGGTGAAATATTGATCGAAGGAAGAACGCAGGCGGAATCTCCCGAATGGATACCCGCAAGCTCTATATGCTCCATCACCGCGGGCACGAAAACATTCTCACCGTCGCTGATCGCGTCCGCCTCACACTCAAGAGCGTTATGGAGGAACCTGTCTATCAGTATGGGCCTCTCCGGCGTCACTCCGATGGCATTTGCCATATACACCTTCATCTGCTCGTCGTCATGGACTACTTCCATTCCTCTGCCGCCAAGCACATAGGAGGGACGCACCATTACGGGATAACCGATCTTTGACGCTATCTCCATCGCCTCCTGTACGCTTACGGCCATTCCTGACTCCGGCATGGGGATCCCGAGCTTATCCATGATCGCGCGGAACCGGTCCCTGTCCTCAGCAAGGTCTATCGTCTCGGGAGTAGTCCCTAAGATATTCACGCCGTTTTTCTTAAGCTCCGAAGCCAGGTTTAGCGGAGTCTGGCCTCCGAACTGGGCGATAACGCCAAGCGGCTTCTCCTCTTCATATATGCTGAGCACGTCCTCTAACGTCAGCGGTTCAAAATACAGCTTATCCGAGGTATCATAGTCCGTCGAGACCGTCTCGGGATTACAGTTCACTATTATCGTCTCAAAACCGAGCTTCTTAAGAGCCTTGGCGGCATGGACGCAGCAATAGTCGAATTCGATACCCTGGCCGATCCTGTTCGGTCCGCCGCCGAGGATCATCACCTTTTTCGACACATCTATATCAGCCTGTACGGACGGCTGCGCCTGATCTGCCTCTATGTTGTAGGAGGAATAATAATAAGCACTGTCCGGAGTACCGCTTACATGTACTCCTTCCCATCTCTCGACTATTCCGGACTCATGCCTGAGCCTCCTTATTTCATCCTCACTGACTTCGAGCAGCATACTCAGGTATTTATCCGAGAACCCGTCCTTCTTGGCCTGCCTGAGGATATCCACGGGAGGAAGGGATCCTTTAAAGGAAAGAAGCTTTTCCTCCTCTTCCACGAGCTCCTTCATCTGCTCGATGAAATAAGGCTTTATCTTAGTTAACGCGTAAAGCTCGTCTACGCCCGCGCCCTTTCTTAAAGCCTCATACATGATGAACTGCCGTTCACTCGTGGGAATATGGAGCAGATTCAAAAGCTCCTTCTTTGACATATCCGAAAAGTTCTTTGCGCCGCCGAGCCCGTAACGCCCGATTTCCAAAGATCTGACAGCCTTCTGGAAGGCCTCCTTATAGGTCTTTCCTATGCTCATGACCTCGCCCACGGCCCTCATCTGGGTCCCGAGCTTGTCCTGCGCTCCCTTGAATTTCTCAAAAGCCCAGCGCGCATACTTTATTACGACATAATCCCCGTCAGGAACATATTTATCAAGCGTTCCGTATTTCCCGCAGGGAATATCCTTTAGATCGAGACCTGCCGCAAGCATCGCGGATACCAGTGCTATCGGAAATCCGGTTGCTTTTGAAGCAAGCGCCGAAGACCTCGAGGTACGGGGATTTATCTCGATCACGATTATCCGCCCGTCCTCGGTATTCCTTGCAAACTGGACATTGGTGCCCCCGATGACCTCGATCTTGTCAACGATCCTGTAAGCCTGTCTCTGGAGCTCCTCCTGTACATTCTCGGGGATAGTCAGCATGGGGGCGGAACAGAAGGAATCTCCGGTATGTACCCCCAGCGGATCTATGTTTTCAATAAAGCAGACCGTGATCATCTTACCGGTCGCGTCTCTTACAACCTCAAGCTCAAGCTCTTCCCAGCCAAGCACGGACTCTTCGACAAGAACCTGTCCCACTAAGGAAGCCTGAAGGCCTCTTTCGCAGACCGTTTTAAGCTCCTCTATGTTATAAACGAGCCCGCCGCCGGCGCCGCCCATTGTATATGCCGGTCTGAGCACCACCGGATAACCGAGCTCTCCGGCGATCCTTAAAGCATCATCAACAGAATAGGCCACCTCGGAGCGTGCCATCTCAATGCCCAGCTCCTTCATGGTATTCTTGAACTCTATCCTGTCCTCTCCTCTCTCTATCGCGTCCACCTGGACGCCTATCACCTTGACCCCGTACTCGTCAAGGACTCCCGCCTTATAGAGCTCGGCGCAGAGATTGAGTCCCGTCTGTCCCCCGAGATTGGGAAGCAGGCCGTCGGGACGTTCCTTTTTGATTATCTGGGTAAGCCTTTCAAGATTCAAAGGCTCTATATATGTAACATCCGCAGTCTCCGGGTCCGTCATGATGGTAGCAGGATTTGAATTTACCAGGACTATCTCATAACCCAGCTTCTTAAGGGCCTTACAGGCCTGGGTGCCGGAATAATCAAATTCACATGCCTGCCCGATTATGATGGGGCCCGAACCTATTATAAGGATCTTATTGATATCCTCGCGCTTTTTCATTTTTTCATAATTCTCCTTTTTTCAACAACAGCTGCCTTTGCTTACAAAGACAGCTGTTGTATCCTTTATAGCTTTAAAGTGAAGCTTTATCGTTATCGTCAAACGGGTCGCCACAGTTCGGGCAGAACCTGGGAATATTCGTCGGATCCTCCGGTTCCCATCCGCATTTATCGCATTTCCATTTGAAGCCTCCGCCGTTCGGCCTGGGTTTTCCGCAGTTCTGACAGAACTTTCCGGTATTGTCAGTGCCGCAGGAACAGGTCCATGAGGAGCTCGCGGCCGGTTTAGGATTTCCGCAGTTAGCGCAGAACTTGCCTGTATTTCCGGTCGCGCCGCAGGAACAGGTCCATCCTGCCGCACCGCCCGCGGGAGCCGCGGCAGCTGCGGGAGCCGCCTGCTGCTGCTGAGCCTGGCCCATTGCAAAAAGATTAGCCGCGTTCATTCCGCCTGCCTGGTTTGCCATGTTCATGCCTGCAAAGGCCATCATAGGGCCTGCATTCTGGTTCTTTGCCGCAGCAACCATTGCCTCTGCCTGAGCGCCCGCAAGGCCTGCTGCCGCAAGCTGTGCATTGGCGTTGGCCTGACGCTGCTTGATGAGCTTCTCGTCTTCTTCGGAAGCCGTAACGCTGTTCACACCGAAGGATACGACCTGGATTCCCCTGAGCCCTGACCATTTGTTTGAAAGGACATCATTGAGGGCGTCCGAGATCTCCATAGTATGTCCGGGAAGCGCGCTGTAACGGATACCCATTTCAGAGATCTTCGCAAAGGCCGGCTGAAGCGCCGTCATAAGCTCCGTCTTAAGCTGGGAGTCTATCTGATCCCTTCTGTAATCGTCTGAAACGTTACCCGATACATTGGTATAGAAAAGGATCGGGTCGGTTATCTTATAGGAATACTCTCCGTGGCATCTTATGGAGATATCCACGTCAAGCCCGATATTTCTGTCTACAACCCTGAACGGTACCGGATTGGCGGTTCCGTATTTATTTCCGGGTATCTCCTTTGTGTTTATATAATAAACTCTCTGGTCCTTGGCCGTATCACCGCCAAAGGAGATCCTTCTTCCGATCTTCTTAAAAGTCTCGATAATGTTCGTGCCAAGACTTCCGTAAAAGAGGCTCGGCTCACTGCTGGAATCCCATACAAACTCGCCGGGCTCGGCACACAGCTCTACGACCTTTCCCTGGTCAACTATGATCATGCATTGTCCGTCGGCAACAGCCACGATCGAACCGTTACTGATGATGTTATCATGCCCTTTGGTATTCGAGCTCTTCTTGTTAGTGGTCTTCACGCCTCTCCTGACCAGCACCTCTGCCGGCAGTGACTCGCAGTAGAAATACTCTCTCCACGCATCCGCAAGCGCCCCGGATGCTGCAGTTCCGGTTGCCTGTATTAATCCCATAATACTACCTCCTTATAAATTCTTCTTTAATATAGCCCGATGTCAGATCAAACATCCGGCCACATACTCTTTAAGCACTATTCAAGTTATTGTAACACATAATCCCGAAAACATAAATACCTCAGGCAGGCAATCGGGGATTTTATTTCTCAAATCTTTATTTCTCAAAGAGTTACAAATCAGCACTGGTAAAGCGCTGAATTGTAACGCCCAAAGCCCTGCCTGCTCACGGCAGCTGGTTCAGGACATTTTCAACACATTCCTTTTCGTACCTGACGAAATCCTCACAGAGATTCCTGTCCCGGGTGAGGAAATGGTATTGCCTGTCAAAACGGGCGTAGTAATGATCATATTTTCCCCTGACCATGAGCCTGAATCTTTTATCGTTTTCGAAATCATCAATGACGATCTTCGCGTGGACATAGAGGAACTTATAGTCTTCAAGCCTGTATACGATCCCGAATTTATCCCTTTCACAGTCTGCCAGACAGGTCACGGCGTTTTCATATTCCTCGAAAAAGGAAAACAGCTTCGCAAGCTGCAGCATCGCCCAGGTATAATACACCGTTCCCTTTCCGGTTTTCTCTGCAAGAAGGGCATAGTTTTCATAAGCCTTCTGGTATTCGCCCTCGTTAAGGTTATAAAGCCCATCCGCAAGAAGGCTTTCCGGATCCTTATCCGCCTCTATTTCAAGACTCTTAGTCTTTACAAGCTTTATATTCTCGTATCTCTTCTTCGGCCTGACGGGAACCTCCGCGGGAACGAAGCTCCCCTCACTTACTACCAGTCCCCCCTTATCTTCCGAAGGCCCCTCTATCCTTCCCTCGTCGGAGTCATAATACCTTTTTCCGATCTGAAGGCACACCTTTTCATATTCCGCATAATTCTGGGCTATCTCGGAGGCGGCGTATTCCACGATCCTCTTATTATTGTCGTAAAACACGCTGTCTAAGAGGCTTCGGTAATAGATCTTTATTTCGCTCTCAAAATTCTTCATTTTTCTGTCGATCAGGGCATGACCGATATGGATGTAAAAATCCTGTACATCATCCACATGCTCCAGATTGCACCGCTTGTAAAACGACAGGGCTTCATCGTAATTGCTCCCGAAATAATAGAGCTCACCGAGCGCGAAGGCGACCTCGGTATAAACCTCGCTTGAAGAATCTAAATATCTTAATACCCTTTCATATCTCCTGACCGCTTTGTCATCCTGGCCAAGATCCTTGTAAAACCTCGCGTCATTGATCCATTCGGCAAGATTCCTTCCAATATCCTCATAAATGTCGTTGTCGATAATAAACTGAAGCCCCTGCTCAAAGGTGATCTTCTCGCCATCATGGAAAAGCGCCATTCCCTGGCTGTTCCAGACAAGGTACAGTCCGTACTCGGAGATCGCCCTGTTCGTATCAAGCAAAACGCCCTCAAATTCCATAAAATTAGAGAATGGGTCGATCTCGAACCATTCCCTGTATGCGTCATTGATCATTTTTACAAGCTTTCCGGCCGCCGACTCAAGCCTTAAAAGCCTTGCCTTCTTTTTTGCAACATTAAAAACCCTAAGCGGGGCTTCAAGCCTCGCCTCCCTGTTTACGGGACTAAGGGCGATGGACTCGATCCCCCCAAGGAGTATCAGATCATCATCCTGGACTATATATTTTCCACAGGAGCGGAAGGCATCGATCAATACGGCCGCAGTCTTATATAGTCTTACGTCCAGTTCCCTTCCCGTCTCAAAATATACCATCAGAATCCTCTTAACTCTAAAGTGTCCGGTGCCTGATCCCGGCTATGGCCGCAGAAAACATCCTTTGACCGCTTTGCCGGTCAGCGCCCGTATAGGCAGGCTTTATAAAAGCGGTTCAGTACCCCAGGTTTATCCTGTGGGTCAGCCTGAACACATGCCCCTTAAGTTCTTCCACGAGGAGATCCATGTCGTAGGTCTCTGCTCCAACCGCCGTAACGGCATTATCCATAAATCCCTGTTTGTAATCTCCGTTGGAATAGATCGAATATATCTTGTTAAGAAGCGACTCGCTCCCTATAAGGTTCTCGAACTCATACTCTCCCGCACCCTTCGAGATCACCTGGTTATAACAGTCATAGTAATAATCATCGAGGGAATTTATCACGTCATCCTGGGTCTTTCCTATTTCTTCAAGGGTCCGCATCCTGTTCGGACCGCCGGTTGCACCCTCTATGCTCTCTATCGGAGCCATGTCTTCCACCCTGTATTTCATCCCGTTGCACGGCGGAAGATTCACCGAAAGGTCTCGTCTTATATGAGTCGAGGCATAGTCCTTGTCCGTCTTGTTGAAATAATCATACTGCCCTGTTTCCGAATCGTCCCAGGTCACGTCCACGTTATAGAATCCGTCATCAAGCCCTACGATGTTCCATGCGTGGTTCTCCCCGGCATAGCCCGTACAGTAGTAACAGGGTATTCCAAGCTCCATCATGACATACTGCATGGCCCTTGCGTAACCGGCACACACCGTGGATCCGTTAACAAGGGCGCTGTATGCGCTCTGGTTCATCTTCGAGGATATCTGGTAGGACACGTTCTCAACAAGCTTGTCATGGACGTACTGCTCCTTGCCGTAATCGGTCGCAAGCGGGGTCGCTCCGGATATCAGTTCGTTTGCCTTGCTGTCAAACTGGGATTTGGCGGAGGCATAATCATCAGCCGTCTTATTAAAGGTCAGATCCACTTCAATGCAGGTCCCGTCGCCCTTATACTTACAGGCATATCCCGTATCCAGCCAGAAAAGCTCCGGATGATCGTTATATACGGCCATAAACGTATCGAGCATATACTGCTCGGAAAGGCTCTCCACGGGCCTAAACTGCCTGTTGAACGCAAGGGTATTGGCATAGATCTGCCTGTAGAGATGCTTCTCCTTGTCGTTGAGCATATTGTAATAGGGGTAGAAAAGCTCATCAAAGGTCAGCCCGTCCCCCTCCTCGCCATAGCCGAGCTCCCTTGAAAGCCTGTCGGCCTCGGCGTCGGAGATATCCTCCTTTTCCTCCCTGATCGGCTGGTATCCGACCTTCCCGGCCACCGAATCGGGGATTGAGATCTCGTCCTCTGAAGGCGGGATATAGGTCTCGGGCCCCCTGTTCAAAAGATCATCGGAAAGAGGATCGTAGGCGTTTATTTCAGGCACTTCCGGAGGCTCCGAAGATTCCGGAGGCGCTTCCAGAGGCTCCTGGTTTTTGTCAAGGATAGAAGGCCTTTCGGGGATCTCCTCAGACTCTTCCGAAGCTTCCTCTGCAACCGTCTTTCGTCCGTTTATGATATCCGCTAATTTACTTGAAATCTTCGGGTTGATCGCACAGAGCACGATAAAACCCGTCAGAAGAATGAGCAGGCCGATCAGGCCGTACCCTATTCCTTTCAAAACCTTCATATCTGTTCTTCCTTACTGCACCGATTTGCGAAGCAAATCGTGTGCTTAGGCATAAACTTTAGTTTATGCCGATTCGGTCTCTTCAGAGACCGAATCATTTCCGCTCTGCACCGATTACTCTCCTTCATTGCCGGATTTCCCCGAAGCATCTGAAGGGAGCCCTTCACCGCCTGCCCGTGTGTCTCCCCCACCGCCTGCGGGAGCCTTTCCCCGCTCTTTAAGGAGCCTGTAAATAAGCCCGTACGCATAGAGCAGGACGGGAACAATTATGGTGCATGCCGCGCTCGCCATGAGCAGGTTCCAGTAGCTCTCCGAACTGCTCAGTGCCGCGATCAGGGTCATTGCGTACATAAGTACCAGCAGTATGGCCCCGATCATCGCCAAAACTCGCTTCATATTCAAACTCCTTACAATCTGCGACAGAACGCATCATTGTTTAATGCCTCAGTACAACACCCTTTACTTACGCAGCTTTCTGACCCTGTTCATCTGCAAATTCCTCATAGTATTCATCAAGAAGTTCCATGATCCTCAACGCGATCTGTTCATAATCCTCCGTATTCAAATTGGCAAGGGATATCCTGACACTCCCTTCCGGAGCATCAAAACCCGGTCCGTACATCAAAACGACGCCTTTTTTCTTTGCCAGGTCATTCAGAAAATCAAGATCTGAAATATTATCTGCTTTCCACTTCGCAAATTCCTCTCCGTATTTATCGGTTATCAGAGCATTAATATCGACCAGCGCATAGTACATGGCATTTTCCCTGCCGGTATCCGCCTCAAGTCCGAGCGCATTCATCAGTGCGCAATAACGCTCATTTACAAGAGCATTCGCCGCCTTGATATACTCATCTTCCTCATACGTTGTGTGTGACAGAGCCATGAGATCCATGAATATCTGCGACGGAGTGCTTAATCCCGAGGTATGGTAGAGACCTATGGATCTGCTGTCAGCCGTAAGACGGTCTATGAACTTAAGCTTGTCAGGTTCGGATGCGGCAATACTGTATTCCTTCTCAAGGCTCTTTTTATCCTCCTCCGGTAACTCGCTTATAAGGCGGTCCACAACATTATCACTGTTCATTGCAATAAGTCCGGTTCTCCACCCCGTAACGCCATACAGCTTGGAGAATGAGTAGACAAGAATTGTATTGTACGGGATAGCGCTGTATACCGACTCAAACCCGGTAACAAATGTTCCGTATACATCATCTGTAAGAATGATCAGATCCGGATTATCCTCCACAACGTCCCTGAGGTATTCAATGGTCTTGGAAGACAAAGCATGTGATGCGGGATTAGAGGGATTAACAAGGAAGAATGCCTTGATATCCTTATCGCGCAGCTTGTCGAGTTCTTTCGTATCAATGTCCCAGTTATGGTCTTTGTCCGATGCGACATCAACAGAGACCAGTCCGTAATTGTTGACATCCGGGATTTCAAGATAGGGAGTGAAGATCGGTGTGCCTATCGCGATCTTATCCCCCGGTTTCAATATATAGTTATGGTTTAATGAATGGAAAACATAACACATGGCGGCAGATCCGCCTTCTGTGGGAAATATATCCGTTCCGCCCTCAATGCTTTTTCCGTTAAAGAGAGTAGATGTGATGTACTCGTTCAGTATCTTCTCCGTGTTTTCAAGGCATCGGCTCGGATCGGGATAATAGTCTCCGATAATTCCGTTCGAGAACTCAAACAGCAGATCATCCCTGTCCATTCCAAGTTCCGTTTCGCAATGGTTTACCGCGTCAAGAAGAAACCTGTCAGTCTCGTCTTCCTTATTCATGAATTTGTCAAAGCGTTCAGAAATACCGTCTTTATTACCGTGTCCGGACATATCTCCGTTTTCAAAAACAAGACGGCATTCCTCATTGGCAAAGTCCATGAGCCTGGAAAATGCTGACCTGACTTTTGTGTTTATCCAGTTCGGATTACCTCTTCCCGCATCAAGTTTGGGGTAGCCTGCTTCATTGTTTGCGGCAAGTCTCCTCTGTTCAGCGGTGATCTCGAAAGCGCTGAGCTCATTACCGAACTGTTCGGCAGTATCACTTGTCATCTTTTGGGAATAATCCCCCACTTTATGCTCAACGATCGAATTGTCGGACTGTCCTTGGCCTGTCGGCAGGTTTACGTTGACATTACAGCCCGTGATCAACAGAGCCAGAGTACAGATAATTGGTACGATAATCCTGTTTTTCATGTTGCAGTTCCTCCTGTATGTCTTTTTTCCATCCTGTCCGCTATATACGAACACGCTATCGTACTGGTAATGTTTGTCATTGTTTGTACCATGGACACAATAAAGTACAGTCCGATAATGATACTGATACCCTCTATCGGAATGCCAACCTGGGGCAGCTGTACGGTCAGACAAAGCAATATACCGCCGGGAACCGCCGGCGCTGCCACGGAAAGCATAAATACGGAAATAAATAAAGGAAGCAGCATCTGTACCGGAATGGAAATGCCATATACCCTGACAAGGAAAAATGTACTTACAAGCATGGTTACACAGCCACCGTCCATATTTATTACAATGCCTAAAGGTACGGAAAAAGAATAAATTTTCGGCGAGATTTTCAGTTTTTCGTTGCAGGTCTGCATGGTCATCGGCATCACGGCATTACTTGATGCCACGGCAAACCCCGTTATCATGATCTTTTATCACCTTCCGTACTCAGGAATTTTCAGGTTTTTATCCTTGCCGGGATCCAGTGGATCAATCTCCGCGAGAGTATCACAGACCTCATCCGTTTCGGGATTTCTTAAGAACTTAATTTCAAAAGAACCACTAACCCCGTCACCATGGGGCCACTTCCGCTTCATTTTGCTGCAAAAATGCTCAGGCCCGGGAGGGACGGGGTTAGTGGTTCCTTCAAGGTTATCGAGGTAAATAAAGATAGAGCGCAGACATATCATCTGCTCTCTATCCTGTAGTTCAATGTGAAATCTTCCCTGAGAACTCCTGCCTAAGGAGTTCTCAACTTCGTACTGTAGTGCAGGAAAAGGGACTTGAACCCTCATGATATTGCTATCACACGGACCTGAACCGTGCGCGTCTGCCAATTCCGCCATTCCTGCTTATGATGAAAGGATTTACTTCGTAAATCCCTTATTTCGAAAATATGCTTACACTGAGTTTCATAAATGAAACTCAGTGTTGTCACATATTTTCAGTCCTCTGAGTCTGCTTCGCGAGCTCAGAGCCTATAGGGACCGCTTTAAAAGACGATCCGTAACTCTGCTAAATTCACGGACTGAAAAGATCCTCGTGAGATCATCCTCAGTCAACAGCCGGGCTCAGGTAAAGCTTGAAAACAGGCTTCCGGTATCAACTGCGGAAGCAGCCGCCCCTGAGGCACTGTAACCGGAAAGACCGTTTAACCCGCTCTGAGCCGCCCTCATGATGCTGCTTGCGCTGCTCTGAATGTTGCTTGCGTAGGAATCATGGCCTGAGAAGAGAGTCTTCAAGGTATTCATATCCGCTTTTTTGAGCTTGTCCTCATCAACCGAGAGGGTGTTGTCCTCACCGACGGTGATCCCAACCTTATTTAAGAGGTTCTCGTTCACCTTTGTGGTGTTTACCATGGTAAGAGAGCTTCTCAGTACGGAATTGTTCGTGGATTCGCCCCCATTTTTTACCATGGCGTTATAGCTGTCCGCGAAATCCCTGACTAACGAAGAGATCTTCTCACGGTCATAATCCGTGGTCTCGTTGCCGTCCTTATCCTTCACTGTAACCTTGTTCTCAAACAAAGACCTGTTGTCCGCAAGCGCCGAGGCCGCGCTGCTAAGCTTGGAGGAAGCATTTTTTGTACTCGAAAGTTCGACTTTCTTTTCCTTCTCTTCTTCCGCCTTCTGATTGGCGGCAGCCCTCGTATTGGTATCCTTGCCGTAATACGATTTGGCTAACTTAGCATAGCTCCCGTTCCTTATGCTCGCGTAATCCGAGAGCAGACTGGAACCCGCGCCGGTGTCCTGAGTGCTTTGAGTGCCTGAGAATATGGCCGAGAACATTGAAGAATAATCCGATGAACCGTTAATTCTTGACATATTCATCACTCCTTTGAATCATCCGCCGGAGCTTAAGCTCCGGGTTTTCGGCATCCCTGCCTTGGTTAATATGTTTCAGGCTAAAACGTTCTTTTTGCGTCGTCAAAAAAGGCTTAACGCCCCTTTCCGACTTAATAATAACACCCGCAAACCCTCTCTGTCAATTAAAACTTGACTGCCCGGATCCGACGCTTTTTCAAAATGCTGCCATGCTCTTTTTCACTTGATTTCAAGAAGACTGTATTCTTTTCCGAGGATATCCGTTGCGGTCATGGTGACGGGGTCCACATCATACCACCCCCAGGTCGAAGTATGCTCGGTCCCGTCTTCTTCCTTCACATTCTCAAAACACTGAATGGAAAGGATCCCGTCAGGCGACCTGCTGTCAAGAACCGCCGCCGGCGCACCGGAAAGCCTCCTCACCATTTCAACGATCTCGTCATCCGTATATTCCTTTTTACCGGAAGGTTCCTCAGCGGACGGTTTCTTCGTTTCTTCGAAGGGCTCCTCAACATCTTTTTGGGGTTTTTCCGATCTCCCGGAAGCCTCCTCGGTCTCTTTTACGGGCTTTTCAGTCTCTTCGGAAGGCTTTTCCGCTTCTTTACTGCCGTCTTTAAGCTCACGCACCATACAGATCACGACCGAGCCCCCTTCAGCATAAAAAAGCGTTCCGGCCGCATAAAGCCTGTCTCCGAGACCGAATATCCTGTTGATCCAGAGATCGTCGTCTCCGGAAAAGATCACGGCTTCCTCGCCGTCCTCTATGCCTTTTAAGGTATCTGTCCGGTCTTTGAGATAAATCTCCCCGGTATCACAGTCAAACATCTCTCCAAAGCTCAAGGTCATATTATAACCGTCGTCTTCCTGTGTGACGGACGCTCTCATATGATGGGCAGTCAGCTCATAGTAACTCTCCCCGGTATCCTCATCATATTTTTCGTTTTCGTTATTGTTATAGTCAGTCTGGGCATAAACAAGCCAGTCTCCGGCAAGTGTATCCTTATGGTTCTCCACAGTGATCTTTTCCGTCACAGCCTCGGGGAATTCCTCCACTTCCAGATGATTGATGAACCATTCGGCTGAAACATAAAGGATAGAATCGCTGTATTTTCCGTTCTTCTTTTCAGAAGCCTCAGTTTTCGCTTCATCCTTCTTTTTATCTTCTGCAGAAGGATTTTCCGCATCATCTTTGTTCTCTGTTGTTACGTCTGTTTCTTCAGTCTTCTGCTCCGCTTTATCGTCTTTGGCTTCCTGATCTTTTATGTCCGCTCCGGTTTCCGGCTTCTCTGTGTCTTTTTTGGTTTCCGGCTTCTCCGTATCCTCTTTGGTTTCCGGCTTCTCCGCGTCTTTTTGGGTTTCCGCTTCCTCCGTGTCCTTTTTGGTTTCCGGCTCTTTTACGTCTTCTTCGGTCTCCAATTCCTTCTCTTCGGTTCCGTTTGCCACGGGCTCCTGCTCTGTCTGCCCCTCTGACGGTTCAGTGATTAACTCTCCGGCATAGGTCCACTCGTCCTCGGCAGTCTCAATATCGATCCAGATCGCAGGCCTTATTCCGACCGTAGCCATATACTTATCTTCACTTGCACCGGTCCCGTCAGCCCGGACCGTCCAGGCCTTTTCCCAGCTCTCGCTTGATCTGAGCCACCAGGAGGCCTGATCATTGCCGCTTAAATTTTCATCATCACTAAAGGCAGCCGCTGCCCTTGCATATACAGTATAAGAAGCCTGCCTTGCTTCGTCAGCCTTCGACCCGGCGTAGTCATTTCCGCTGCTTTTAAGGAATCCGTATTCTTCGGAAACCGCTCCGAAAACCTCTGCTCCCGAAAGCAGGAAAACATCATTCGCGGAGTCTTCATTTTCATCCTCAAAAACCTCGAAGCCGCCTTCTGCCGCTTCCTCCCGGACCATGATGATATCCTCCGCAAATTCCTCCTGCGTAAAGGCTCTTCCAATGAAAACGCTGTTAAGCCATTCTCTTATATAGGAATCTTCCCATAACGCGTCTTCCCCGGCCTCATAAGGTCCTGCATCTAACACCCTGTCGGATAAAAGAAGCGCGCCATACAGTTCTGAATCATCATAGGCGATCCTGTTTATGGCAAGAACCCTCCAGCGTATCGGCTCATAACGGAAATAGCGCCAGTCCGCATCAAATCCGGTCAGCCGCCGGTACCAGACCCCGTCAAGCAGCACGTCCTCCGTGCTGTCCCATTCTGCTTCCTCAAGCTCTTCGTAAAGATCATCATCAACGATCAGATCTTCCGGTATTTTTCCGTCTTCTGATATACGATCCCGGCTCATTTCCTCCGTGATCACCTCAGACTGTGGGTACTCTCCGAAGTATATGGTATCATAGGTTACCGACTGTCCTGCCTGATACGCCTGTGCATCTTCATCCGATATCCGCGGGTTTTCAAGCGTCACGCCCGTTTCCGCCTTAACAGGGATACGAAACGGGGAGATCCCCGAAACCATCACTGCCGCCGAAAGAAAGATTCCCAACAGAGCCTTTGCTTTTCTTCCTGATATGCCTCCGAACATAAATACCTCCTTTTCCGCGCCGATCCGCAAAGCAGATCGCGCTCTCAGACTTCCGCCCCTAATTCAGCGCTCCCGACGCCAAAGCGGCAAGCGCATCCAGATCGATCCCGGACATCGCTATCTTCAATATAAGATCGACGATCCTCTGTATATATTTATCGCGTAAGGATATTCCAAGCTCCTCAAGGGCCTGCCTTACCAGAGCCTCAACCTCCTCTCTGGTCCCCGGTTTTTCCGCCAGTACCTTCGCCTTTATATATGAAATAAGCTCCACCGCTTTATTCTTTGAACCGACAGCTTCCGCGATATTTCCGGTGGTTATGAGCTCATCCATAGCGGCATCGACCACCTTGTCCGATATCGTTTTCCCCGACATCTTTTCATACGCCTTTACGGCTCCGATCAAAGCCGCGGTTCCCGAAAGCTCAAAGGGTCCGGCGACGGTAATGTCCGCATCCCTGACCCCTGCCGTCATAAATGCATTCTTATACATATCGGGACTGCAGTAGATTATGTTCTTGGTCTCTACCTCTACCCCATGGCCCTTTTCCCTTGGCTTTACAAGAACCGAGGAAAGGGCGTTCTTCCCAATGAGCCATGCATCGATATAGCTGTCTAAGAAGGCATGCTCCTCTTCATTTGTAACATAAGCCACGTCCATGCCGTCAAGCTCTTCTCTGGTAATGCCCAGAAGATCAAGCACAATGGCCAGCTGCTCATCATCAAGGTCTTTTCCGAGAGCTACATACATTCCTTCAGGCTCTTTCGGGGCAGGCTGCTCCCCGGTTTCCCGTTCAGGCTCTTTTTCGGCAGGGGCCTTCCCTGCTTCACGCTCAGGTTCATTTTCGGCCGGAGCCTTACCGGTCTCCCGTCCGGGTTCTTTTTTTGCCGAAACCTTACCGGTTTCCTGTTCAGGTTCTTTTTCGGCAGTAAGCTCCCCGGCTTCCTGTTCAGGTTCTTTTTCCTGCTCATTTTCCGGTTTTCCGCCGGAGTTATCATCTGCCTTATTTTCCTGCTTATTTTCCGGTTTTGGATTCAACTCTTCATCCGGAGCATCCTTTTCTTCACTCTCCTGCTCCTCAGGCGGTTCCTGCTCATCCTCAGGCTGCTCTTTATCCTCTGCGTTTTCGTTCAGGCCGCTCTCGATCATGCTCCAGTCGGCGGGCAGTTTTCCGTCTTCCACCCCGGCTCCCTTCGCAAGAGCCTCCGCCGTTTTTGCATCTAAATTTCCGGGAAGCTCCCCTGATCCGCCAAGTGCTCCCATATCAAGCTCATAAAGATCCTCCGGCTCACCTCCGCATGCGACAAGCGGTAAAACAAGCGCTGCGGAAAGCGCAAGTATTATCAATTTTTTCATTTTCATAAAAGCCCTCCTTATATATACCCATCTGCGAAACGGCTTGCCCTTTTCGAATGAGTTACACCGGCCACGTGCCGCAAAGCGGATGATCTCTTTAAATAACCGGCTATATCATGTTATTCCCAAAATGGGATTTATTCCCGTTTTTATGACAACCGTATAAACCTTATTCAGAAGCACTTACCGTAATCATACCGTTCTTCGTGGTGGATACTATAGTGTCCTTTAAGCCGGAAAGTGCGTCCGTGATACCAAGCGATGCGATCAGATCCTTCGCGATGCCCCGCTTATCCCCCGAAGCTGCCGGAATGATCGCTTCGAAACCTCCGCCGTCAACAAGATTAAGCACGGCATCCTTTGCAAGCAGATATCCCGCGCCTGCTACTATTCCCCCTGCCATGCATCCTGTGAGCAGAACGATCTTGCTCGCCGGAAGGACAGCCAGTATCAGCGCCGGGTTGGGAATTGACATCAGGGTGATCATCGCGTCATCAGCCATAAGATTCCCGTAATCCTCGGGCGTGATATCTCCTTTTGCAAGTGAATAGCCGTTGATCGCGCCCTTTATCGTAAGAACCGTAAGCGCACCGATAACAGGCGCGCCGACATCCACCATCTCCTCTCCCAGAGCCCCGCTTTTACAGAGAGAAACAAGCATCCGGCTGACACTGCCCTCGACAAAACCTCCGCTTTCCGCTATGGCCTGTTCAATTCCTGCCTCTTCAAGCTCGTCTTCATCCATTCCGGAATTTAAAGCCGCCTCTTTTATAATGGAGAAGACATCCGGCCCCATCGAAACAACGGTGCTCAATAGCTTCTTCTGTCCATTAGCGTCCGTTCCCATGGCCTGATTAAGGACATATTTCGCGCCGATGATCTCCGAAAGCGGAACATCCTCACCGGTTTCAGGCCTGTCATCCGTTTTTCCGTAAAGAGAGTCGTATAAAGCGTCGGTCTTTAGCGTCTCTCCCTCTTCATCCAGAAAATCCTTAAGGGAAAGCGTGCTCTTTTCCTTAAGAACATACTCGTTGTATGCCCTGATGATATCCCTGGCCTCAGCCTGGGCCTGCAGGGACGGAGGTCCGGTATAATCCGTTATGTCAAAGTGACCGGACCACTCCTTTGCAGCCTCCTGTGCCTCTTTCTTAAGATCGGTCGCAAAGGCGGCCGCGCTTTCCATTTCCGCTTTCAGGCTGTCTATGGTCTCAGCCACCTCATCTATATATTTTCCATCCGTAACTGCTGAATATCCGCTGCCAAGAAAATCAACCGAACGATCCCAGCCGTCCTTGAATTTCTGAAGATCGATCTTTTTATACCAGTCAACAACCGTATCCTTTACCGAAAGAGCGGTATCCTTAACGGAATCTGCTGTATCCATTGCGGTCCGGGCAGCGTTTTGCGCACTCTCCTGTACGTCTTTTGTGGTTTCCTGCATGGTTTTTGCGGCATTCTCCGCGGTCTCCTGCACGGTCTTTACGTTCTCCTGCACTGTTTTTGCGGCGTTTTCCGCGGTCTCTTTTGCTTTTTTTGCGGCGTCTCCGGCATCATCCCCACCGCAGGCCGTAAGATTAAGGCTTAAACAGAAAACCATCAACAAAGCAACTGTTCTTCTTATTTGCTCTCTCATGTCTCCACCCCGCTCTCTCCCGGTATTACCGGAAAAACTCATCTATACCTGTCAGCAGGGCCTTCGCAAGATCGTTCAGATATTCTTCGTCATGTCTGCCTGCCTGATTGCCCAGTTCTATGTCTACCGAAGGAATGGTGCTGAATGAGGTCTGTGTCAGATCGATCGACATGCTTCCGGAATTATGCAGCTTGAATCCGGCTTCCGAAAGTCCGTCCATCAGATCACGCCCTAACCGCTCATGCTCCTTCCATATCCCGCTCACGGGATACATTCCCTTGATCCCGTCCGGAACAGACATATAGAAGCACCCCTTGTCATAATCAAGCCCGTCTCCGTCCCAGTGAATGGCTATGTGGCAGTCGGCATTATTATTGCAGATCACAGTCCTTGCTATATTATCAAGCTGAACGTCACTGCTTTCCCTGATCATAAGGACATCATAGCCTTCGCTTAAAAGCACATCCTTAAGGGCCTTCGCCATTTCCAGAGTGACCACCGCCTCCGGGGTGCCGTCATTAAAGGTCATTCCACCGGAAACCGCCGCCGCCTCTATCGCGCCTGCAGAGGTCGATCCACCGGTCGTTTTGGGGCTCTTATCGGGATGACAGTAGGTTTTTACCTTAGCGCCTCCCGAAGTACCGTGCCCGGCGTTTACACCGACGGTAATGCCTTTTCGCGGTTCGTCCGCCGCGTAATAGAAAGCGCATCCGCTGTTTATCTTTGAGAAATCCGCAAATTCCCAGGAAGGGTCAAGAGATATCTTTCCGCCGTCGGTATGAGGAACCTCAGCTGCAGGAACATCCTCCGTGGCTGCTTCTTCCGCATCCTCGGTTTCCTCTGCTTCTTCCGGGCTTTCAGGCTCTTTTTCCTCACCGGCTCCTGAAGGTTCGGATCCGGCCACGTCGCTTTCCCCGCTTTTCTCCGCTTCCGGGACATCGGATCGTGAAACTTCCCCGCTGTCAGCTTCCTCTGAAGCCGATGTAATAACGACAGGCTCTGTCCCCGGGGCGCCGGATACCGGTCTTTCCGGTATATCATCGCCCTCTTCCGTCTCGACTTCTATAACTATAGTATCCTGTTCTTCTGCTTCAGTCTTTTTCCCTCCGGCCGCCTTATCTTCGCATCCGGTAAGGATAAGCGCTGAAAGAAGAACAATGCTTAATCTTTTATACATATCCTTATTTTGAATTCTTCTTCTTACGGGAATCCCTGATCTCAGTAAGCGTCTTTATATTCTTCTGCTCGGTCTTGTTCAAAAGGCTGTTGTCAAACTCGGAAGCGCTGTATTTGCCCTTATACCAGGACTTGCTCTCGAAATATTCCTGCAGGTCCGAAGAATTGAACTTCCTTCCGTGCCTTGCGTATATCTCGTTAATGGCTATGCGGAGCTCTTCATCGGTAAGCTTCTCCGCGTCCTCTTTATTAATGGCTTTAGAATCCGAATCAGGGAAGATATACTCAGACTTGTTTTCCGATTTCTTCCTCGAATCGCGTACTTCCGCCAGTATCTTGATATTTTCCTTTTCCGTCTTGTTAAGAAGCTCATCCTCCTTAAATTCCGAGGCGGAATATCTGCCATTATACCATGATTTGCTCTCGAAATATTCCTTCAGGTCAGAAGTGGTGAATATGCGGCCATGCCTTGCATATATTTCATTGATGGCATACCGGAGGTCTTCATCGGAAAGGTTTTCGACATCGCTCTTTTTTATCTTTACCGAATCCGAATCGGGAATAATATACTCGGTAGAAAGGTTCCTTGCGGAGGAAGAAGCCGAATGGCCCGACAACCTCAGCTTTCCGTCCCCGCTATATGTGACCACACCGTCCGGGGCATATATCTGGGATATAGTGGATCCATCGAAGCCCACCAGTTCGTTATTCCCGGAAATAATGATCTCAACCTGGGATTCCTCTCCTATAAGGATCACGGGAGAATCGTCTACGATAGTGGAATCGTCGATATACAGCTGATCAAGCTCAAGGGTGACATTCTCAAGGCCATCATCTATAAGTATCTGCATCTCCGCGGCATCGCCGGACAGGACATAATAACCGTTCCTGTCGATCTCCACGATCATCACATTATCCTCGTACCCGTAATCGATCCCTTTATCATCTCCCGAAATGTCAACATCCACATTTTTATATTTGTCTATAACGGAAAAAGTGATCCAGGCATCCGGCTCCTTAACATCCTCTTCAGATTTAGCCTGCTTTTCAGCCGCGCTGACAGGCGAAGCATAAAACCCTGTCATCCCGGTCACTATACCCGCCGCGGTAAGAATAAGCGCCGTCCCCTTTCTGATCTGTTTTCCAAGTTGCTCCTTATTCATATCCATCTCCTTTCATGATCTCTGACAGTAATAACTGTTTCTGTTTAATCATTTCGAATAAACCATGCTTTTATCATCATACACCGCATTGATAAAAAGGCAATAAAAAAGAGCCGTTTAACAGCTCAGCCGCGCTGATTTCGGCTCTTTTGAGAGCAGGATACGGGAATCGAACCCGCCTCCTCAGCTTGGGAAGCTGATATACTACCAATGTACTAATCCTGCGTGTTTATGTGCCTTATTTTAAGGCATTTCCCTCAGACTGTCAAGCGGTTTGGACCATTTTTGCTTCTCAACTCCGTCCTGCGGATCCGTTTGGTCACGTGCGGATAATAATCTGCGCGATTTCGTCTGCCGAATCGGCAAAAAATGTTGCCCCTGCAGCCTTCATGTTCTCTTTGCTGCCATAGCCATACGTTACGGCAATACTGTCAATTCCGGCGTCTTTAGCACCTTTTATGTCATATTCCGTGTCCCCGACCATCACGCACTCGTTTCTGGCAAGTCCGTATTCTTCTATCGCTTTTTCTATTAAACGCCTTTTATCGGAGCTGTGATCGGACAGATCGGTCCCGATCATATGGTCAAAATATTCAGCAAGCCCTATTTTCTCAAGGATCTGTACGGAAAACTTTAAAGGTTTGCTGGTAATAAGAAACACCTTATGACCGGTATCCCTTAAATTTTTCAGCAACTCAGGTATTCCGTCATAGATGTCGACATCATACATCCTTTCCTCCGCGTATACGCTCCTATAGAGTTTAACCGCCTTATCGCAGTCTTCATCGGTCATATTATATTCTCTTTTAAATGAGTCAAACAAAGAAGGACCTATAAAGGTCTGCAGTTTTTCCTGAGGCTGCCCCGTGATCCCGAAATGCGAAAGGGCATACTCGACAGATGACGTTATTGCCCTTCCGGAATCCGTAACTGTTCCGTCCAGATCAAACATAATATTTGTATACATCTTAATTTCCCGCCTTATTTCCTTCACCCGGACCTGAAACTTCCAAAACACAAAAACGTACCTGAAGCAAACGGCAAACCAGACTGTTTTTGCCATTCAATGCGCCCGGATCCGTTCTGCACCGTTTTTCCTGTTATTTTACGGCTATATCGACACGATACTTCTGCTGCTCTCCCGGCTTAAGGAATTTAAGCATACCGGTCTTACGCATCACGTCCCGCCCGTCCGGCAGGCTGTTTCCGCATTCAAGCCCCAAAACGTAATCGCGCACGCCCATCATCTTCCATTCCACAAAGCCGTCAAGCTCCTTTGCATCATACGAGATTTCCAGCGTAAGGTCAAGCTTCGGCTGGCGGATCGAAGCAAATCCCTTTTCGTCCGGGAAGGTGTGATAATAACATCTCTCTTCATATCCCGCCGTAGGCCTTTCCATATGCATCCAGTTTTCAATATCGTCCGCCGCATGGTCGTTTCTGGGTCTGACCTCTGAAGAAGGAATGGTTATTATGCTTTCCTCATCAAGCAGCGGATATCCCATGTTCATGTGGTACAGTATCTCGAAGGGCGTTTTCTGATCCCCGGTATTGGTGATCAGATCCTCTATGGTAAAGCGCGCTTCCTTCTTAGAAACCGTGACCGTCCTCTCAAGGGTCAGCTTCCTTGCGAAAATTGTTTCGTCCCTTGTAAGCGTATGCACTGCAAAAGAGTCCTCACTCTCCGTCCAGTAGGTCTGTTCGCAGGGGATATTTCCGATGGAGCCATGGAGCGGCAGCTCTTCTCCGTTATCGGAATTCGGAGTCCCCACGTTCTGTAACCCGCAGGTGGTCAGGAAACCGGCTGTAAAGGAAGAAAGCCAGCCGGAGCCTTTGTTCTCATAATAAGCAGGCGCCACATAACCGCAGGGACTCATGTAGCTTAAGTTGATCCCTTTGTACCGAAGTCTTGCGATGTCTCCGTTACGATCAGGCAGAAAGACCATATCGAGGCCTCCTTCCGTATGCAGCTCATACAGCCGCATGCCGTCGCCTTTTCCTCCTACCAGCCGGTGCTCCTCGATCCCGCTTACCTGTGAATGATGTCCTATATAACTGTTCATAAAAACCCCTTTCCCGGCAGTCTGCCGTTTTTTATAAAATTTACCCGCCCGCTTTCCGTTACCAGTCTATGGTACCGATCAGCTCATCGATATGGGGGATCAGATTTATCTTTACGTCATCGACGCTGCTTTGCATCAGTTCCCGGGAGATCCCCTTTGCGACCGCGGGCGCGCATGCAACCTTAAGTCTGGATAGAAGGCGGAGTTCTTTGTCGATCTTTCTCAGTTCCTCCGGCGTCCGGTCCGGAAAATACCGGTCTAACAGCATCGTCCAGCCTTTTCGGATCCGTTCCGCCTTCATCTTCGTATGGAACTCGGCATACTCCGGTGACAGCTCCACCAGATTGGCCTGAGTGGCCGCCGTGGCGAGAAAGTCAAAAACCGGATGCCCGATACTGAAATCTCCCAGATCGATCATGATACCGTCATTGACCATGATATTATTGGGGTGGAAATCCCCGTGGATCATTGTGTTCTGGTCCGGAATACTGTCAAGGAGCTTTAAGAGAGCGGACATCTCCTCTTTACTGTACCAGTCGGCAGACTCGGAAAGATGCTTACGGTATACATCCTTCGCAAACGGCAGAACGGTATTGGTGCCATCCGTCTCATGCACAAGCCTGTACAGCTTCACATATTCCGAGATCCATTCGTCAAACCTCTCCGGATCCTCCTCTATCGTCTCGGAAAGTGTCTTTGCGCCCAATGTCTCATAAACGATCCCGTATCGTCCGCCCTCGACCTCAACGGTATAGTAGGGGATCACGACAGGCAGTCCGGTTTCAAAGACCACATGGGAGATCATTTCTTCTATTTCCGCTTTTTCAGGACCCTCTCCCGGGAAAAAGACCATATAACTCATATCACCGGCCTGTATGCCCTGATCTACGATCCTTTTCATCTCCCGGGTCAGCCCGAAGAGCTGTAAACTACCCTGGGCAACGATCAGCAGTATCAGTACGGCGCCCGGAAACCTGTATGATTTTGCATATTTCAAAAGCAGCTTTGGCAATGCCTGTTTCCTCTACCGCACCGATTTGCGAAGCAAATCATGTGCTCAGGCATAAACTTCAGTTTATGCCGATCCGGTCTGTTTCTACTAACCGGATCATTTCCGCGACAGACTAAAAAAAACAGTTCCCAAACTGAAGCCCGGTATTAAAACATTCACGCAACCCAATCAACCTAACTTCCATATTCAGGAACAGTATAAATACTTTATCATAAGCGCGTACAAGGTGCAACAGACTAATAAAACACACGGTCACACGCGGTCAGTCCCCGGAACGGAATCAGGGATCCGTTAACCTGCCTGCCCCTTCTTTTCTTTCAGCACGGGATCCGCTCTGGAATTTTTTAATAGTTCCGTGAGTCATGGATTACTTTGGCTGCTGAACAGAAGTATGGAAAGCAAGACAAGAAGAATCCCAACGATCTTTATGACCGTCATATCCTCAGAAAAGGCAAGTACACCAATGATTGTCGCGACAACCAGTTCAATTGACGCGACCACCGGAACTTTGCTTGTCTCCGTGATTTTGGAAAGTCCACTGAAATAGATACTGTATGCAAGAGCCGTGGCAATCAGGCCGAACAGAAGTCCATACAGAAGGAGCCTCACATTGAACGGAGCTTCCACCGTCATCCACGGGCGGCGCACGAGCGCAATGAAAAGGCAGCCGAAAAACAGATTATAGGCGGCCACGGCGAAAGGGGATGCTTCCTCCTGCATGGCGATCTTTCCAATCACGGCGGTCATGGCATAGGTGAAACCGGCACCAACGCCGATTAAAAGTCCCAATGGAGCTAATGAAGCAGAGCTGAAATCCCCTCCGGTCGCAGTGAGCGCACATCCTGCCACATTGACCAGCAAAGCGATCCAGCTCAAAAGGCCCAGCTTCTCTTTGAACAATAACATCGATGTAATACTTGTAAAGATCGGCGCGGTATACAAAAGGACAGAGCCTGCAGACATGCCATTCATACTGATGGACATACTGTACAGGATATTGAATGTACCCTGGCAGATAATACCAAGCAGGATACAGGAAAGCAGCGTCATTCTCCCGAGGCAGAACGCTTTCGGCCCATCAAAAACCAGAGTCATTACCGCCAGCAAACTGAAACCGAATAATAATCTCAGAAAGCTCGTATATGATGGTGAGGAGCCCTGCGCCTCCATTAGTTTAACAAATAGTCCAATGGTTCCCCAGAGACATCCGGTGATGAATATTTTGATAAAACCCTTATATTCCGAATCCATACTTCATTTTTTTTTCCTTTCACGCTGCTTCTCTCTTGTGGCAGGACTTCCGTATTCATACAATTTAAGTTATGTTAACCATAGTCTATGCCATTCTTTCAATGATCATCTCCGCTGATCCTGCCGCAAGAGAATTAAACTCATCATAATGGATATGATGTCCCGGCACTTCATCCGCAAGCGATATTAATTGTTTTGCCAGAGACAGCATTCCTTCTCTGTTTGCTGATATTACAGCCGTACCGTTCTCAACTTTTACCCGGATTTCAGATCCTTCTTCCCATTCGATTTCCATACTCACCCTGTCAGAAAACAATGATCCTTCTCACACTTCACACACCGTAACTTAATCTCCGGCATTTCGGGATAAATCACAGATCCAGCGCCTCTTTTATCCGCTCGCCGATATCACGGTAGCGGGTGATAAGCTCCGGAGCATTTTTGCCTACGCTCTCCGTATCCCCTGCATTGGCAGCCGCCTCCAGATCCCTTGCGCGGTCCGATATATCCTGTAGACCGACAGCTTTCGAGGTGCTCTTCAGGGAATGAACGATCAACGAAAACGCTTCCATATCTTCTTTTTCAAGTTCCGCCTGCATCTGCCCTATCTTTTCCGAAACACTTCCCTGATAAATCTCCAGCGCAAAGAGAAAGCTGTCAGCGTCCCCGCAGTACTCCAGGCCCCGGGATACGTCGAGGCCTTTGATCGCAAGAACCTTTTCCGGGATTTCTTCGCGTTCAGGCTCATCCACCGGCTCTGAAACCTGAAGATCCGGATCTGTCATGATCCTCTCTTTTTGATCCGGATCTGTAATGATCTTCTCCTTCGGCAGATACGTAAGCAGTATTTTATCCATCTCCGCAAGATTCACGGGCTTTGTCAGATAACCGGAGAAACCTGCCCCGATCATCTGCTCTTCCGCCCCGGAAAGGACATTTGCCGTCAGGGAAATGACCGGCGTTTTTTTAAGAACTTCGGGATATCTTCTTTTAAGCTCGGCAAGGGTCTCTACGCCGTCCATAACGGGCATCCTGTGATCCATAAAGACGATATCATAATCCCCTTCTTTGAATCGTTCGATGCACGCCATACCGCTGTCCGCAGTGTCAATCGTCATAGCGTGCTCCTTTAACAGCCCTGAGATCACCTGCAGGTTCATCGGCGTATCATCCACTAAAAGCAGGCGGGCCTTTGGCGCTTTAAAGGTAACGCGGTCATGCCCCTTCGTTCCTGTCTTCTCAAACTTTCCGAAATCTCCGATGGGTGTTTTATCTGAAATGCCCTGAGTAAGCTCAAAAGAGAAGCAGGATCCCTCGCCGTAGGTGCTCTCCACAAGGATCGTGCTGCCCATCTGTTCGAGCATCCGCCGGGTGATCGCTAACCCCAGACCGGTTCCTTCAATGCTTTTGGTATGATCCAGATCCAGACGGTCAAAGGCCGAAAAAAGCTTATCTTTCTCTTCCTCGCGGATGCCGATGCCGGTATCCTGTACCTTTACCTCAAGCTTCATCTCCGTGTCGCTTACGGGAATATTGCAGACGATAAGCTTCACGCTGCCTGACATCGTATACTTTACCGCATTCGTAAGCAGATTCGTGATGACCTGACAAATCTTCTGTTCATCACCTATGAGGCCGGACGGCAGGCTTTCATCCACCTCCACCTCAAAATCAAGCCCCTTATCCTTAGCGCGGTATTCGATCATCACGCACAGCCCAAGTAAAAGATCCGGAAGGGAATACTCTCCGGTGATGATCTCCATTCTGCCTGACTCGATTTTGGAAAAGTCCAGAATATCATTGATAATACCCAAAAGGCTCTCCCCGGCACGCTCGATATTATCTGCGTATTTACGGATACTGTCCTCTGTGCTCTCCCGTCTGATCAGCTCATTCATCCCAAGGATCGCGGTGACCGGCGTACGCATCTCATGGGACATGTTTGAAACGAAATCCGACTTAAGTTTGCTCGCCCGCTTCGAGCGCTGCATATCCCGGTAGATAAAGAGGAAGATAAGGCCTATAATGAGAAACAGCACGATGAGGAAATATCCCATGTAGTCATCTAACAGATCCCGGAAAGTATAGGTGTAGAGATCCCCTGTATACCTGGAAGCGATGCTCTGCGCGTACTCGCTTCCGCCCATGACGCTTACCCCGCGGTTCAAAAGCTTTATAAGTCCCTCATTCCCGATCTTAACACCAAAGCTGCGATCGTCCATCGTCCACAGCTGCTTCAGATTCAGGCCTGAATAAGCGCTGTTTTTGATGATATCATTTGCGCGAAGGCCGTTTAAAGTGGTTGCCGTCACCTCACCGGACAGCACCGCATGAAGACAGTCATCTATGGAGTCATAGCTTTTGATCTCGGCTTCCGGGAAGTTAGTCGTGATGTAATAGTACTGCATGAGGTTGTTTTTATTATAAGCAAAATACGTCAGCGCCTCATCAGTGTAATCCCCCTTATAGACCAGGTCCGTAGATGTGGAAGCAACCGGAGTTGACTGGTAAATGCCGTTTTCCTCCGAGTAATACACGCCGCCGCCGACTGGAAACGCCACGTCGACAGTACCGTCACATGCCGCCCCGATCATATCGGCATAGCTTAAATAGCCCTGGTAGGAGACTTTGATGTCCCCAATCCCAAGCTTGTCAAAAATCGCAGGAATAATGTCCTTTATTATGCCGGTGACCTCCCCGTCCTCACCCGTTGTGCTGTAGGGCAGATAATTTTCCAGATATCCGATCTTCAGCATATCGTGTTCTTTGAGCCACTCACGCTCTGCCGGTGAAAACGAACGGCTCGAAAGGCTCGAGGAGTAATAACGGATGCGGAGGCTGCTAATATAGTTCGGCTCCTCCGAGGCAAGCTGGGCCTGGGCGATATCGAGCTGCTTCAGAATATCAGCGCGGTCTTTTGCGACGCAGAGATAGTAATCCGTACTGCCGAAAGGACCGATCACCTCCACGTGATCCCTGCTGCTGGCACCGTCCCCCTCTGCCGCGAGGATATCTATCTCTCCCCCATCAAACTCCTGAAACAGTGATTCATAGTCTCCGAACCGCTTCACCTCACACACGACATGATTGTCATCAAGATAGGCGTCGAGCGAGTTGGCTATTGCTCCTTCAAGGACACCGACCTTTTTTCCGGAAAGGGTCTTCGGCTCTGCCGTCACGGATACATCTTCCTCGTGCTTGACCAGACTATAGGTTTCGTTTCCCATGGGAAGGTCCGGATATCCGATGAAGCCGATCCTCTCATCTGTTTTGGCAAGGCCTGCCAGAAGATCTATTTCTCCTTTCAGAAGCATGTCATAAAGATCGCTGTAGCTGCCGTAGACATACTCGTAATCCCAGCCGGTATACTCGGAAAGCTTGCGGTAGTATTCGTAGGCGTACCCCCTTTTCACCGCGCCCTCCTCGGCACCCTCCTGAAATACTTCGTTTTCGTAATATCCAACCCTTATCGTCTTCCCCTGCTCCGGCTCTGCCGCCATCACGTGGATTCTCCACGGAAACGATGCAGTGATTATTAAGAGGATCATTAATAACAGAATTCGTGTTTTTCTTATCATTTCTGCCCCTTTATATGGAACGATGCCAGTTACGGTCATTTTCAATGTCAGAAACCGCCGGCCGCCGAGTGTTACTCCTGCCAAAGCCTGCGCGTAAAATAAAACAGAGACACCGGCGATACCGCCATAAAACAGTACTCTCCCGAACCGGCGGCTTCTGTATACTATATTATCAAAAAGAAAAGCAAAAATATAGCCCCCAGCTAAACAGCCGGGAGCCATGCTCACCAAAAATAATCCATATTTTCTTCCGGAAAGCAATAAACGATCAGATCCTTCATTATCATACTTCTTTTTAAATGTCAGACCTCTCTCCTCTCCATCCTGCAAAGATCCTCAATCCATTCCCTGCGTTTCTAACGGCCAGCCAGCCTCGGGAATTCCTTCATATCCGTAATACAGGGCGGCAATTCCTCCTGCGATCGCCCCAACCGTATCTGAATCATCTCCGCTTAAGCTCAGTCCTCCGAAGGAAGGGTCCGTATCTTCTCGGGCGGGATATAATAGAAAAGCATATTTTCAAGCGACTCCGGAAGGAACGGCTTGAGCAGATAGTCCTTATATCCTATCTTTATATATTCCTCCCTGGCATTGGGCAAAGCGTTTGAAGTCAGGGAAATAACAGGTGCTCCGGCTGAGCGGTTGTTTTCCAGTTCATTCATCTTCTTAAGGGTTTCCGGTCCGTCCATATCCGGCATAAGATGGTCCAGGAAAATTATATCATATGCATTCTCCTTAACGAGCGCAAGCGCTTCCTCTCCGGAAGCAGCCGTGTCTATTTTAATCTTTATCCTCTTGAGGAGCTGTTTTACCACCATCAGATTTATCTCGGTATCGTCAACCACAAGGATCTTAGCGTCTTCTGCCGTAAATCTGACACGCTTTTTCTGCCCTGCCGGTTTCTTCAGTCCGCCTTCAATATCGCCGATCTTCTCATTTCCCGCAACACCCTGCAGGATCTCAAAACCGAACTCAGAACCCACCCCGTAGGTACTCTTCACCGAAAGCCTGCTCCCCATCAGCTCTAAAAGCTCTCTGGTGATGGAAAGGCCCAGTCCGGTGCCCTCTATTGTACGGTTCCGTTTCTCATCGAAACGTTCATACTCCTCAAAGAGCCTTTCCATATCCGCGGGCTTTATGCCTATACCGGTATCCCTGACCGTAATCCCGATCTTTACGGGGCGGTACCCGGTCAGCTGTTCGGATTCCACGGGGCAGGCCATCCCAAACTCCTCCATGTCACTTTCAGTACCGTCCGACACCTTCTTGACCACAAAGGTTACCGTACCTGTTTCCGTATATTTGACTGCATTGGTCAAAATATTGGCGATAACCTGTTTGATCCTTGCCGAATCACCGAATAAAACCGCCGGAAGCTCTTTATCTATATCGAGCTTTACCTTAAGGCCCTTGTCCTCGGCTCTCAGCCTTACAACATTGTACATATCCCTGACAACAGACATAAGTTCGTATTCCACGGGTACGATGTTCATCCTGCCCGCTTCTATCTTTGAAAAATCAAGAATGTCATTAACAATGCCCAGAAGATTGTTACCGGCGGATCTGATGCTGTCAGCATATTCCAAAGTCCCGCTTTCCCGGCTTTCTTTCAGGATCATCTCATCCATACCGAGTATCGCATTGATGGGCGTACGTATCTCATGTGACATATGGGACAGGAAGACGGATTTTGCGCGGTTTGCATCCTGGGCTTCCGTAGCCGTATCTATAAGCTCCGAGGTGATCTTGTCAAGGAAGGTAGACATTCTGTCCGAAAGCGACAGAGTCCGTCCCCGGCGAAGGCTCTCCACGGAAGGGTGCTCATAAGCGGCTATATTTCCTGACGCATCCGCTTCTCTCAAGCCTATCGCGAGATGGGCACTGTTTAAGATGCCTCCCTTTCCGTGATGGTAAAACAGTTCACCCGCTCCGTGCATCAGCACATAATCGGGAGCTACGTCGGCAAATGAGTCCCATTCGATATGAGCATCGTTCTTGAGAAAGTTCAGGCGGTTTCCGCAAAGCGTCAGGAACAGGGCCTCGGGACCGAAGCATTCCATGCTTTCAAGAGATTCCCTGCTGGCACCTAACACTTCGTCATGTGAAGCAAACGAAAACCTGAGCTTCTCTCCGGGATGCAGGGACATCATGAAATACAGTTCTCCGTTCTTATCCATGTCCAGAGGGATCAGGCAGGTATTAAAACCCCCGCGTTCCACTACAAGGGGGAACTCACATATATTACTGATGAAGAAGGGATCAGGATATACCCCCAGATATTCCCTGTAGATATCAACTGCCGGCAGATCATTGACCTTAGTAACGACCGTCTCTCCTATCGGTGTATCCGCGCTTGATTCTGTCGGAAAGCTTCTTCCGATGGGTTTCCACCCAAGCGCGTAGTTTGCCCTGACCTTAAGGTTTTCTCCGGCAAAGATCACCGCCACAACCCCGTCAGGTATGATCTCATCTCCGGCAACAAACTCCTCCCTGAGCATGTCCTCGGAAACCTTCTCAACAATATTCTCTTCCTCTTCAATGGATACTTTCTGCAGGAGGTTCTTTGTGGTCGCGGTACCGAAGAGGACCACATCCTCATATCCTTCCATGGCCTTTTCCATGAAGGAGGTTATCCTGAGCTTCATATTGCTGCATAAAAACTCAAGCGCTCTTACATTATCATGAGCGCTCAGGCGGCTTCTGAGCTTTTGTACAGCCTCATTTTCCTTCCTCGGCAGGCATGGGAGCTTCACTACCTCTATATCTGCCTCTTCGGTGAGGATCAGGTTCAGAAGCAGTCCCGTTTTCTCATGCATAAGCTCTGCAACGACAATAAGGGATATCCCCGCGATCTGCAGCTCTTTAAGACCGAAGGCCTTCATCCGCCCGATCAGTGATCCGATCTCATTTTTTGAAAAACCGGTCTCGTAGAACGTGATCAGCGCAGACTTATGTTTCGTCCGCGATATGATGTCCTTAATCTGTTCGACAGCGCTTTCGGCACTTTGCAGATCACTGCATAAAAATTTTTTCTGTATCATCACAATACTCCCTGTGCGGAAATGATTCGATCTAAAGATCGAACTGTATCGTTTCCGGATCGCCAAAGGTCAGATATTTCACCCTGCCGTGTTTTTATTGTTCTTATAATTATACAATAATGCGTTATTGGAAATAAAGTTCAAAATGAACAAAATCAAAAAACTGTATCCGAAATCGTATGCTTTCCCTTCTGCACCGATTTGCGAAGCAAATCATGTGCTTAGGCATAAACTTCTGTTTATGCCGATTCGGTCTCTTTAGAGACCGAATCATTTACTCGATCAATAAGCCGACGTATATCCCATCGCCGCTAACAGTTCATCGATCAATGCAGCGTTCCTTTCGGAAAATTCCCGTGATATATGGGGGCTCTCCCCACCCTCTATGCATCTTCCGAGCTGCTCGATCTCCAGGGAATAATTCTGCCGTACCTCCGCCGTTTTTACTGTCTCTTTTCCGTCTGACGATACAGTATAGCTTAGGCTTCCTTCCTCATTGTACGCAACCGTGGATCTTATACTGCCTTTCGAGCCATGAATGTAAAGCCTGTCCCATCTGGCATTCTGATCAACGCCTAACATCATCCCGACATTGAAGGCGGCCCTGACCCCGTCTTTGAATTTAATAAGCGCCGATGTGAAGATATCGACCTTCCCTTCATTAAACTCCGCGTCCGCCTTCACATATTCCGGCTCCGAATCCGTCAGTGAAAGGATCATCGTCGTACAGTAACAGCCAAGGTCATACATGGCACCCCCGCCCGTCTCTTTCCTTATACGGATGTCATCCGAATAGCCGCTTGTCACGAACGCCGTCTCAATATAATCTATGTCTCCGATACTTCCGCTTTTTACTTCATCCCTGAGCATTGAAATATACGGCGTATGCAGATATGCATAAGCCTCCATCAGGATAACATTATTCCTTTCAGCCGCTTCAAACATCTCCTTTACTTCGTTTTTGTTCAGGGCAAGCGGCTTTTCGCACAGGACATGCTTCCCCGCGTTCAGCGCCTTAATGACCCACTCTTTATGGAGGTTATTGGGAAGCGGAATATAAACCGCGGTTACCTCCGGATCCTCTAACAGGCTGTCATAGCCGACATACGCTTTCTCAAAACCGAACTCTTCCTTATAGCCCTGAACCTTCCCTGCATCTCTTCCCGCTATGGCATAAAGCTCACAGTTCGATGCAAGCTTCATCCCCGGGATGGTGCATCCCTTTGCAATATTAGCTGTTCCCAAAACACCCCATTTTACGCTCATCTGTACCTCCTGTCCGTCGTTGTGTTCATTGAATCCGTTAATTTTCTTCTGTAACTGTTAAACACCCCTTTCTGAGACACGTCCGATCCGGCTCATGAGGCCGGCACAGGCTCTTAAGGGCTGCATCATTCTTATTCCGCTGCCTCCCCTTCATTTATCTTTAAAAGTATATCCATATACATGTCGGCAGATACTTCTTTTGCGGCATCATGTTTCAGGTTGGGGTATTCCTTTTCCATTTCCTGAGGTTCTTTTATATCAGAGAGCCAGCTGATCTCTAACCCTCTTCCCCGTTTTATAAAGCTGTCAAGCTTTACGGTCTTTGCCTTCCCTTTATAGCCGGAAGAATCATAAACCGTGAGCTCATCGTCCTTTATTCCGGTTACTGTCACATAATGTGAATACCCTTTCTCTGTAATAAGGACGCTTGCCACGCCTCCCTCTGAGATGATCTGGCTTAATTTATCCGCAAAAAGCGCCCTGTAATTACGAAATTTGGTCTCTTCCTTCTCCTTCGCTTCATTCACGTTGACTTCGGGAGAGGAAGGCCTCCAGCTCATTTTCTTTTGCCCAGATAACCATAAGCTTTACCCTGCCCTTTCATTTTCTTACTCCATCTTTTCCCATCCCGCGTTTATCTTTTCATCGATCTCTGAAAAGGTCTTAAGCCCGCTCAGGGAATCATAGGCCGTGACACAGCACGCTCCCGTGGCGGCGGCATACCTGACGCATTTTTCGACCGGGCATCCGTTTATCAGGCTTGTTAAAAATGCCGCTACGCTGGTGTCGCCTGCACCTGTCGCCGAAAGCACCCTCTCAGCAACAAAGCTCTTTTCAAAACCGCTCTTATCTGCCCATTCCTTTACATTAAGCTCAAGGCGCGGGCTGATCCTGTTTAATCTTTCCTCCCCGGCTGTAAGATAATACATCCCGGGAACTCCGCATTTGATAAGAACGATGCCTGCTCCGAGTTCGACGCACTTTTCCGCCAGGGGGATAATGTTCTCCGTAAGCTTAAGCACTTCGGTAAAGTCGCGGTTTCCGGCTTTTTCCCGTATTCTTTCGTACATGTCCCTGTCAAGGATATAACACAGTTCCTCAATACTGGGAACAAAGATATCGGTTAATGCAAGTGCCTTTGAAAGGATAAGGGGCCAGTCAGCCTTACCGGATTCCGAACCGGGATCCACCGCGGCAAGGTCAAGCGAAGTAGCCGCTCCCGCATCACGCGCAAGTCTGAGGATCTTTACAAGCTCCTCCCCGTCATTTTCATACATCCGCTTCATTAAAGACGGGTACCCGAAATGAAACAGGGCCGCTTCTCTTAACAGATCCTCAGGGATATCATCGGCGCAGAAGGTGTCGTTTGCCCCGGGGTCATGGAGGAAGATCCTGTCCAGCCCGGGAATCGCAAGCACTATGGTATAGGAAGTGTTCTCGCCATTTTTTTTGATAAGGCCGCCTGCCGCCCCGTAGTTTCCCGTTATGGACTCTATCATCCGGCCGAAGGCATCATCGCCGATCTTTCCCAAAAGGCTCACATCGGCTCCTAAATATTTCATTGCAAGACCGGTATTCGCAACGGCTCCTCCGGTATGTATATCGGCCGCCCCGACATTGACAAGCTTACCGGGAGACAGAAGGTCCCCGATCTCCTTTACCGGCCGCCCGTGAATCTCAGGAGTGATGTCGATACATATATGCCCGGCCGCGATCACTTTCTTCTTCATCATAAGCACCTTTCCTCACCGATTTGCGTAGCAAACCGCGTACTCAGGCATAAACATAAGTTTATGCCGTTTCAATCCGGAATTTGCTTTAGCAAATATTGAAAAAGTCCGGCCTGTTTTACAGACCGGATCATTTCCTGTTTTGATCAGTCATAATCAATAGCCGCATCTATATCCTGAGCAAGCTTCTTTATATAAGTCTCAAGGCTTTCCCTGAGCTCCGGCCTCCTCAGCCCGAACTCTATGCTGGCCTGCAGGAATCCAAGCTTTGCGCCGCAGTCATACCTGTGCCCCTTAAAATCATACGCGTAAACAGCCTGCTCCTTAGCCATCCTCTTTAAGGCGTCCGTAAGCTGTATCTCGCCGCCCGCGCCTTTTTCCTGGGTAGCCAGGTATTCGAAGATATCCGCAGTCAGGATATAACGTCCTAAGATAGCCACATCGGAAGGAGCCTCTTCGACAGGGGGTTTTTCCACCATCCCCTTGACCTTGTATACCCTTTCATCGACTGCCTTTCCGTCCACTATGCCGTACTGGAAGGTCAGCTCATGCGGGACGGTCTGCACCCCGAGGATGCTTGAATGATATTCGTTGTAAACATCTATCATCTGCCTCAGGGCGGGGGTCTTTGAGACCACCACATCATCACCCAGAAGAACCGCGAAGGGCTCGTTTCCTATGAATTTCTGGGCGGAAAGCACCGCATGTCCGAGTCCTAAAGGTTTTTTCTGTCTGATAAAATAGATGTTTGCCATCTCAGAAATGGATTTAACCATATCGAGGGCTTCATGATTGCTCTTATTGGAGAGCTCAAGCTCAAGCTCAACGGAACGGTCGAAATGATCTTCGATGGACCCTTTGTTCCGCCCGTTTACGATGACAATGTCCTCGATCCCGCTTTCCACGGCCTCCTCGATGATATACTGAATGGTCGGCTTGTCAACTATCGGGAGCATCTCCTTGGGCTGCGCCTTTGTGGCCGGAAGGAACCTGGTTCCCAGTCCCGCCGCCGGTATTATAGCTTTTTTTATCTTCATCCTTACCCCCTTTGTCTTTAATGGATTTACTGAAAAATCCTCAGATTTATACGAATAATATTGATATAATTATACAACCCGTAAGGCTTTCTTGTCTATCACAACGCGTGCCCAGGCATAAACGTATAAGCGGCGTCTGATTGCGCGCATGTCCCCCGGATGTTATAATCCCCTCATGAAACGTTTTCAGCCGAGAGAGGGTTTCTACCGGAACCTGTCGCTTCTGGTAGTCCCCATAGTAATACAGAATCTGATAGCCTCATCCGTCACCATGGCGGATGTTGTAATGCTCGGAAGGGTCGACCAGACAGTCCTGTCCGGCTCTTCGCTTGCCGGCCAGGTCCAGTTTTTATTGAATGTAGTTTACTTCGGGATCGCCTCTGCAGTCACGATATTAGCCTCCCAGTACTGGGGTAAGGGCGATACGAAGACTATAGGACGGATACTCGGGATCGGACTTATCATTTCCCTGATCTTTTCACTGCCCGCCACCCTGCTTTGCGCGTTCTTACCGGAATATGTCATAAGGATATGGACCAATTCACCGGAGCTCATCGACGCAGGCGCCAGATACCTTCATTACGTGGCTCTCTCATATCTGTTCGCGGGCCTGGTTGAACCATATCTGGCCATTCTTAAAAGCTGTGAAAGGGTAAGGTTCACCACCATGATCTCCGCGGTGACCCTTCTGCTTAACGTATTCCTTAATGCCATCCTTATCTTCGGACTGCCGGGACTGCCTGCCCTCGGGATAAAGGGCGCGGCACTCGCGACCACGATCTCCAGAGGTGTGGAGCTTTTCGTATGTATCGCGGACTTTTACCGTCAGAAGATAATACCTGTGAGCCTTAAGGTCATCTTCTCGATACCGCGTTCCCTGATAAGCGATTTTGTAAGGTATTCCCTTCCCGCCTTTATAAACGATGCCATGTGGGGACTGGCGTTTAACATGAACTCCGTCATCATGGGGAGATTAGGCTCTGATATTGTCGCAGCCAGCTCAGTGGTAACCGTCGCAAGGGATCTTGTAACAACTGTGGGATTTGCAATAGCATCCGGAGCTTCCATACTTCTCGGAAAGGAGATAGGCGAGGGGAATCTTGAACGGGCAAGGGATGATGCCTCTTCCATCATGCGTCTCTCCTTCAGGGTAAGCCTCATACAGGGTCTGGTGCTTTTGGCTTTCAGCCCCGTAATCCCCCATTTTGTCAAGATCTCCGATACCGCGGTTTCTTATCTGAAAGTAATGTTATATATCAGCGTTATATATCAGATCGGACAGATCATCAATACCGTCCTTATTGCCAGCCTGTTCCGCTGCGGCGGCGACTCGCGCTATGGAATGACCCTTGACATAATAAGCATGTGGGCGGTATCCGTGCCTCTCGGGCTTATCAGCGCATTCGTCCTTAAGCTGCCCCCGCTGACCGTCTATATACTTACCTGCACCGACGAATTCGTCAAAATGCCTTTTGCCCTGTACCACTATAAGAAGGGGAACTGGATAAAGAATCTGACCAGGGATTTCAGCTGACACGCAAAGCAAAGAGTTTATTCGGCAGTCGATAACGCATTCGCCATGTCAAAATAAAGCTCTTCCGGAAAGCTCTTCCGCCACGGTATAAAATACGGCCATGCCGGGATCATTTCCCGGCACGGCCGTTCTTTATGCAGGTCATGTTTTCCTGTCACAACTGCACCGGTCTGCGCAGCAAACCGGCTCAGTAATGCACTCAGTCTCCCATCATCTCGTTTACTTCTTTCTGGACCGCACCGGCATCATAGCCTGCACCCTCAAGAGCCTCGACACGATCCGTTCCGTTGCCCCAGAGACCCTTTATGACCTCCTGCGCAAGCTCTTCAACGCTTAAGCCCTGTGCTTCGGCAACTTCCTCAAGAATTCCGGTCACTCTTTCCGTCGTTTTTCCGGTGGAAAGATATTCAAGCATTCCCTCTATGAGCTCCGGATTCGCGTAATCGGCATCCTTGCCATAGGTCATGGCATACGAGAAATTGTCCGCTAATACCTCCTCCGCAGCGATCACATAATCGGTATTATGTCCAACCACATCATAGAAATCGGGAATCTCCTCAATGGGAACGATCCTGTCGGGCTTATCAACCGGAACCACCCCTGTCTTAACTGAATCAAGCATAACCCTGCCGTCTTTGTAATCCCCGTCAAAATAGCTGACGATCACGCCGTCGGTCGGCTCCCCGTTTATTGTAAACGTTGCATGGGCATCATAGCTTTCCACATCCGGATTCGCTAAGATCCTTTCCCTGACCTCGGGAGAAAAATCAGGCTCGGAACTGTCTAAGGTGAAGCCTATAAGCCTGTACATGTTTTCCTTAAAATTCCTGTCATTTCTCGTAAGGACATGGAAAACCTCATGGGCTATGGTATCGTCGAACGCTTCCCTGTACCTCTCTTCATTATCATGAACCGCCTCAAGCCAGTTTTCACTTATATATATCTCATTGGCATGGGTATAGGCTCCTGCCCCCGGTTCCTCCATCATAGTCGTTTTGATAAACTCTATGGAATCAAGCGCCGGAACCGTAAAACCGAGCTCATCAAACTTCGTCTGAAGAGCTTCCACCGAATCCCTGATGACAAATTTCTCTCCGGGCGTTATCTCCCTGACCTGATCTGCGAGGAACTGTTTGTATTCCTCAAGGGTCGCGCCATTCTTTGAAAGCTTGTAGTCCAGATTGGTCTGGGACAGTCCGTCAAGGTAATCCCCATGGGAAAGAATAAAGTCCGTTGCCTCCTCCACGTTAGGGATATCAACGGAAAGCTTCTGAACGCCGTTATATACGTCGGAAAAGTTTGATGAAAACGTTTTTGTGATCGAATCAGGCGTAAGCCCGTACCTTGAAAGATTAAGGTTCCCAAGATAGTCTGCCCCGGGATCCGCAACATACGCGCAGCCCGTGAGCAAAGACACCGCAAGGGCCGCTGACATAACAACAGATAACAATCTCCTCTTCATAATTTCACCCTCTCTTGTTTTTTTCGGCCATGCATAACCCCCTCCGGCCAGAACCGGAAAAACGATCATTTGGCCGCATTTATTTATTTTATCAGGCAGGCTCTTACCCTGCCCGAAAAAATACATAAGAAACAGTATCGGCGTAACCGTCCTGTATTTCAGGCTTATGTATATTTTTTATTCTTTAACCTCTTATCAAAGTCTTTTCTCAAAAGAGGCCTGTCATAGTAAAATCCCTGAATGACATAACAGCCCACGCTGTTTAAGAGCGCCAGCTGGTCATCCCTCTCAACCCCCTCGCATAAGACCTCCATTGAAAGCTCAGACGCCATCTTTATCACGCTCTTTAAAATGATCTCGTCCTTCCACGAAAAATCATCAGTGTTTACGAAGGACCTGTCAAGCTTCAGCGTATGGAGCTGAAACTCCCTGAGGGTCGCAAGGGACGAGTATCCGCTCCCGAAATCATCTATAGCGGTCATTATCCCCATATCATAGAGTCGTTTTATAAAGTCGGTGAGGACGCCGTGCTCCTCTGTATTAACGCTTTCAGTGAGCTCTATTTCTATAAGCCTCTTATCTATTCCCGACTCAACGATTATCCTGTTGATATTCTCTGCTAATCTCCTGTCCTTAAGATCCCTTCTCGAAAAATTGACCGAAACCGCCACCGGCTCAATGCCTTTGGCTATCCAGTCCTTAATGTCGGCGCAGGCGCGCTTTAAAACATAGTAATCCAGGGAAATGATCCTTCCGGTCTCCTCAAGAGCCGGAATGAACACTCCGGGAGATATGGTCTCGCCGTTATGGAACCACCTGACAAGCCCTTCCGCTCCCACAAGCATCCCGTTTCTTGAATCTACCTTCGGCTGATAGAAAACGGCAAATTCCTCATTTTTCAGCGCGTTATCAAATTCCTTTAAAACGGCTCTCTGTTCGGTAAGCTGCTTTATGAGGGAATCGGAAGCATAGGCGATATTCTGATGAAGCACGTTTTTCGCCTGATTCAGGGCTACGGACGGCCTGCTTATCACTTCTCCCGGATCCCAGACGTCCGACTTTATCTCCCAGACACCGACGGTCGCAAAGATGTCAAATTCTTCCAGGCTCTCATCAACCTTCATCTCTATATGGACGCCGGATAAAAAGTCGATATACTCCTGCTTCCGCTCTTTCTTTATAAGGGCCATATAGTTGTCGCCGCCCAGATGGCCCGCTATCTCATCCTTATTTACGGAATTCTTTACAGCCTCGGAATAATGCTTAAGAAGGTCGTCCCCGATCTCCCTTCCATACCTCTTGTTTATCTCTCCGAAATCCTTGATGTTAAAGTAAAAAGCACAGTAACCGGTAAGCGGTATGTCCCGCTTCATAAGCTCCGTAACCCGGTACAGATATCCAGAGGCGTCATTTATCCCGCTGTCCCTGTCAGACCGCGAGGAATCCATGATCCTGCTTTCATAATAAACAAGCTCAAGATAAAACACACAGTTTGCCGCATATATCTCAAGCTCCTGTTTTTCTTCCTTCGTAAAGCTTCTAAGCTCCGGATAGACATAGATAAGGATATTCCTGTGCCCGCTTATACTGAAGGTGTATTTTAAAGGCTCTCCGGCCGGGATCGCTCCCTGCTTTTCATAGATAATGACATCCCTTTTTCCTTCCTTTATGTCAAAGGTTCCGATAAACTCCGCTTCCATGCCGCAGATATGGTATACGTCCGCGATCTCTTCCATCGCCTTCGCAAGCCGTCCGACAGAATAAGGCTCATCTGCTATGCACCGTAAAAACTGCAGATTGAGCTCTCCGTAATCCTTTCTCATAACTGTTCCCCTATAAATCCAGCCTTTGGGAAAAAAGCCAGTCCCTGAAGCGACTTCCCTCATCGGATGAAACTGCCACCCATGAGCAATGCGGGTTTACCCCGTATTTCTCCTTCATTTCTCCCTTCCCGTATTTTGTTAATAAGATCTCTCCCAAAGCGCCCCCCAGTTTTTCATAAATATCCGAAGAACCGTAATGGTTCGCCCACGGCGTGCTCCCGCCTTTATAGCTTATCTTTACTATCTCGTCATCCTCGGCATGGATAAGCCAGAGCGGCGTCTTAAGAAGTTCCGTGATATTTTCTGCGTTGGTCGCTCCGCAGATGGATATAGCTCCCGCAAAAAGCCCGGGATTTTCCTTAACAAGCCTTAAAGTTCCGACGCCCCCCGCGCTGTAGCCATAAATATATATCCGGTTCTTATCGATATCCTCCTTTTCGGACAGCTTCTTTATAAGCGACAGGACCGCATTCTTTACCCTGCTGTCCGACCAGTACTCGCCACTTTTGTACTGAGGGGCAAATATATAACAGGGATTCTTTTCCTGCCACTCTTTCTTTGCAAACATCGTACCTATATCATGCATGGAGAGATGAAGTTCATTGTCGTCTCCCACAGCGTCAGCGCCATGCAGATATATCACAAGCGGAATCTTTTCCTGTTTTTCATGCTCCGGCATAAACAGTCTGTAGTTAAGCCTGTAGTCTCCGAGTTTATACGCACAGCTCCTGAAGAGTTTACATAATTCTATATTATGTATATCAGGCCTGTCCCAGTCTTCCGGGATCTTCATATGATAAACCTCCGGACATATATATTTATGATAGCTGCGCGGCTCTGTATCACAGTCCGATATCGAGCTCGACCGGGCAGTGATCCGACCCTGTGATATCTGTATGTATCTTTGCTTCCTCTATCCTGTCCTTAAGGCAGTCGGAAACTATAAAATAGTCGATCCTCCATCCGGCGTTCTTTTCCCTGGCCCTGAATCTATAGGACCACCACGAATAGATATCTTCCTTATCGGGATACAGGAACCTGAAGGTATCAATAAACCCGGCATTAAGAAGCTCGGTCATCTTCCCTCTCTCCTCATCGGTAAAGCCCGCATTATGATGGTTTGTCTTCGGATTCTTAAGATCGATCTCCTTATGGGCAACGTTCAGATCACCGCAATAGATAACGGGTTTTGTCCGCTCAAGCCCTTTCAGATAACCTCTGAGCTCATCCTCCCATACCATCCTGTAGTCAAGCCTCTCAAGCTCCTGTTTGGAATTGGGGGTATAGCAGTTCACAAGGAAATGGTCTTCAAATTCCGCCGTGATCAGGCGGCCCTCCCTGTCATGTTCTTCTATGCCCATTCCGTATGAAACCTTTAAAGGCTCTTTTTTCGTAAACATGGCCGTGCCGGAATATCCCGGCTTCTCGGCATAATTCCAGAACGCGTGATAGCCTCTGAATTCCTGCTCAAGCTGCCCCTCCTTAAGCTTTATTTCCTGCAGCATGAAGGCATCGGCCTGCTCCTTCTCAAAAAAATCCATAAAACCCTTTGAAAGGCAGGCTCTTAATCCGTTAACGTTCCATGAGATATATTTCATAATATAATCTTCCTTCCCGGCTTTCCGCTTCTCTTTTGAAAGGTTTCCCCGCTTATAGCAAACGCACAGAATACACGCGTTTACTATAAAATATCCGATCTGCCCTCTTAAGTACCGAAGACCTGTTTATGCTTTTCTATGCCTGTTCTTTCCGGTCAGCAAATGTCCCGCAAGCGTGATGATACCGCTTATCAGAACGCACATATAAAAGGTTATGCCCCTGCTTATGAGCGCCACGTTTAAAGCCGTCTCCTCGCCCATCATCACGCTGAAGCCGTCGAACATAAGATAATCCGAAATACCCATTCCTCCGGGTATGGGGACAAAATTATAACCGATCGTGATCAGGCACTGCTTGGCAAAAACGACGACCATCTTCGAGGTCTTTCCTCCCGTTGCCCTGAAAACAAGCATGGGGACACAGATCTGTGTTGCCCTCTGTATAAAGTTCCAGAAAAACGAATACAACAGTATCTTTCTGCTTGACGAAATAAGGCCCGAGCATCTCTTATAATCATTTCTGATCTGTTCCAGCTTAAGGATCCTTCTCTGGCTTTCCCTTATGATATTCTTCCTGTGCAGGAACATGATCAGTTTTTCCATCGGTATAAAGATAACGCTCTCTCTTTTGAGCAGGACTACAAAAACGAGCGACAGAAGGGTAAGGATAACAAAGCCCGCGGTTATCAGAACCTTTGATGCGGTACCAAAGGTTATGATAGCCTCCGGACAGATGATCATGGAAATAAAGCCGAGAACGATTATGGACAGCGTATACATTACGAGGTTCAATACCAGCGTCGCCGTGGCAATCCCTCCGGGGATGCCGTCTCTCATCATGAAAAAGGCGCTTGCAGGCTGGCCTCCCGTCGCCGACGGCGTTATCGCGGAAAAGTAAACATCGGAGGTACTGTACAAAAGCCAGTTAAGAGAAGCGTTCTTATATCCCCCATGCTTTAATATCGAGTTTAATGCCATGCCTTCAAACACCACATACAGAAGCGAGAAAACAAGCGCAATGATCATATACCTCGGATCCGACGCCTTTATCACAAGCAGCAGCTCGTTTATCGACATGTCCTTATTCTGCTTAAGGACGATCCTTACCGTAACTACGGCCAGCAGAACTGAGATAAAGGTCCATATCACGTTTTGGGGGATTTTCCTTATTGCCCTTTTTATTTCATCAAGCTTCAACTATCATTACTTCCAATCTCTTTTCTTTTCCGCACGAAACGGTCCTTAATGCAATACCTGCCCCTGTGTTTCGGAAATTGTCCCTTCCGTGCAAAACCTGTCTCATGCCGTCACAGATTATTGTCCTTTCATCTCTTTCTTTATCTTTCTTGCCTTGAAAGAGCCAATCTTCTGCTCGTCCTGGAATTTAAGCACAAGAGGCGCGGTAATATATCTTCTTGCCGTAGTGGCTTTAGCTACCGATTTCATGCTTGAATACATCGCAATGCCGGCTATAAGCGCTATAACGAAACCCGCTAACAGCCCTGAGCTCACCTCCTGCCCCGCTATGCCGATAACGGCAAACGCAACCGCAAGGAAAATGAGGAGCACGGAAACGGTCAGCTTGAAAGCGCTTACCGGAAGATCCCCGACCATCCTTCCGGTCTGGCCGTTCATCGCGAATTTATATGTCTTATCCTTCCACTTCGTTACAAGGAGCCAGACCGGTAAGAGGGCATATTTCGTGCTTTCGTTCTCAAACCGGAAATCTTCCTTCGCCTCCTCGATCCCGTCATGCTTAATGGTTTTTCTGACCTCGTCCTTTATGCTTCCCTGGGCCCTTTCATGTCCCCTTACTCTGCTGTCCTCCTCGGAAACATCATATCTTTCAGCCATGAAGCCCGGCAGATAGACCATCGAGAAATCCTTGAGCCCTTTGAGCTCATAAGGCTCCACAGAGTCCATCAGATCATCCTCCATCCTTACCGAAGCATCCACCGGGACATTCTCATAATCAAGGGAAGCCCTGCGGTGCACCTCAAAGCGGTCTGTTTTCCTTTTATTGCCCTTGCTGTCCTCTTCCTCGTCATAAGCTATATAGCTTCCGTCGAGATGAACCTTTCCGCTGAACATCCAGAAGGGCACGTAAACCCCCTGTATCTCCTGCACATGATTGCTCTTCTTGAATGACTTCGGAAGAAGTAAACGCTTCCCGTAAAACTCATGGTATTTATCCACGGCCTTGTCCTTCGTCTGTGCAAAGGGGATTATATAATCCGGGCGGATAGCGCCCGAAAACTGTGCTTCCACAATGGTCTCGTTACCGCAGTAAGGACAGCGCATCACCGCTGTGTTCTTATCTGCCATAAGCTCCGCGCCGCAGGTCGAACAGCTGTAGGATTTCATTACCTCGCCTTCTTCAAAGTCCTGCGCCTCATATTCGCGTGAAACCTCTCCGCTTTCGTCCTCAGCCCCGGCTCCTGCACTGTTAGACTTGCCCATTTTTTCCGCCCAGGCCTTTTCCACCTCCTCAGGCGTATACATCATGTCACAGTATTCACATTTCAGCTTACCGGAAGCCGCGTCAAACAGAAGTGACCCTCCGCATGCGGGACAGGTTGACGCCATCGTTTTTCCCGGATTTGCAAACTCATTTGCCATAGTTCATTCTCCTTATTTCTTATTTCTTAGAAACCTCTGTTGCCAGATACTGTATATTGACCCTGCTCTGCAGGGTGGGAAGCTCATTTATATGCCTCTTCGGTGTATACCACACCCAGTCTATATCTCCGCCGCCTTTAAGCTCTGCTCCGTATACACCCAGGTATCCGACCGCGCCCTCGGGGGATACGACATACTTCATCTGATTCGCGGAAGAGTAGCCCCTCATCCTCTCATCTTCTTTTTTGCATTCCCTGAGAAGGTGGTCAGCGTCTTCCCATACCGGCTTATCGTAGTCCCCGCGGCTCCATTGCTCACTGCGCGCCATGGCTATACGTGCCGCCATCTCCATGGAAGCTGTCACGAGATATACACCTTCCTCGAAGGGAATATCTGTGCCCTTTATGTTCGCGGTCCCGGCAGGTGCGCCGCACTTCGGACATTTCTTCTTACCGGCCTGAAACAGGGTCCCGCAGAAAGTGCACTCCAGTTCCAGCCCCGGCTGCGGTCCGGACTGCGGTCCGGGCTGCGGTTTCTGCCCATCACCGCCCATCAGGCGCTTTGTTTCCCTGTGTGCATATTTTCCACCCTTCACAAAGAAAAATATACAGCTTGCAAGAAGGATAATGCCTCCTATCCCGCCCTTTCCGACACCACCGAGCAGGTACATGGCAAGGCCTCCGAGAAAAGGTCCAAGGGCCATCAAAAGCATGGCCTTTGCCCAGGCCCTTGCCTGCTCCTTAGGGTGCGCATCATCAAAGATGCTGCCTGCGCGCCAGAAAACCACTTTTTTTAAGAAGCCCGGCGAAAGAGCCGACAGCCCCGCAAAAACCACGAAAGCGCCGCCGAAAAACATCATAAGGATCCCGACCATCTGTGTATCTTCCATATTACTTACCCTCAAGCGGTATAAACTGAAGTTTATGCCTAAGCACACGTTTTGCTTCGCAAATCGGTGCTTAACCGTTCTCTTTGCCTACAGAGGAGAGCACGATCCTTGCGATCACGAGATATATGATCACCGAAAGTACTAATATGCCCCAGTCAAAGAAAATATGCTCCGCGGTAAACTCAAAGCATTCTTCGGCCTTATGCTGGATCCCCATGCCCATCTTCTCAAGCTGCTGCCCAAGCTCGGAAACCTGGATGCTGAGGGGCAGTTCATTAAGATTCGCCGTGGTTCCGTAAGCCTCCATGCTCCAGCGGCAGGTGGTAAACCATGACAGCACCTTCGTAGCTCCGGAGAGCTTGAACATCATCCCGGAGAAGAGGATCTGCGGCATTAAAAGGATCGGCGCCACCGTCATCGCCCTGTCCGCGTTCGTAAACAGGCATGAAACGAAAAGACCCATGCCCGCCGCCGAGATCGCGGTAAAGAATGTGGTTATGAATATCTCAAGGAACGGGATCGTCATAACGCCCTCTTCGGGCAGGCCGACCGTGACCGTAAACACTCCCACGATCATCGCGCTCTGGATCACGCACATAATACCCAGCACTATGACCTTTGAAAGTATATAATTCGTAAGCGACAGACCCGTCATATATTCCCGCTTGAGGATCGTCCTTTCCTTACAGATCTCCTGTATCGCATTCAGCATTCCTATCCAGAACGCGCAGCAGGACAGGGAGAACAGAAGGCTCTGAGTCATCTCGTACTGTTCATACTGTTTCCCGTTTGCGACAAAGGAAATAAGCACGGCAAGCAACGGCGCCTGCAGCAAAAGCAGTATCAGACGCTGTCTGTCGTTGAACACCAACTTCATATAACGGGCACAGAGCACCGGAAGCTGCCTTGCTTTCTTTTCTCTCCTGGTCTTTTCCGGAACCGCCTTCTTTTCGGTTCTCTGCTTGCTTCTCTGTGCGGAAGCCACTGAGGCGTCATATCTGTTCTTCCATTCCGGCGCGTGATCCGTGATCATACTGTAGACATCGACCACATCCGGTACGTTAAAGAAGGCAAGCGCATCATCATATGCACCGAAGAAGCAGAGGTTGCCTCCCTTCCCCATAAATACTATCTTATCGCACATCCTGAGCTGTAGTGTGCTGTGTGTAACAAGTATTACAGTCTTTCCGCCGTCGGCCATCTCCCTGAGCGAATGCATAAGGTTGCGCTCGGTTCCGGGATCCAGTCCCGAAGAAGGCTCGTCAAGGAACAGAAGGTTCGGGTCGGATAAAAGCTCAACCGCGATACTGGCTCTCTTCCTCTGGCCTCCGCTCAGAGACTTAATAAAACTGTTCTTCTTTTCCGGAAGCTCCACAAGACTTATAGCCCTGTCAATGGCCGCCTCCCTCTCCTTGTCGGAGGTATCCGGGGGAAGCCTCAGTTTCGAAGTGTACAGAAGCATATCGTGAAGTGTGAGGTTGTCATAGACGATATCCGACTGAGGCACGTATCCGATCAGTTTTTTCAGGGAATCGAAATTCTCATAAAGGTCTATGCCGTTAATGTAGACCTTTCCGCTGGCGGGAGGAAGATATCCGCTCATGGCGTTCATGATGGTGGATTTTCCGGCGCCTGAACCTCCGATTATGGCTATCAGCTCTCCCGGTTTTATATTGAGGCTTACATTGTTTCCGGTTACAAAGGCTTTCTTCCCCTTTCCCCTTGTAATGACAACATTTTCCGCGTCCACGGAAATACCGCCCCCATAGCAGCAGTAGGATATCATGCTCGAAGTGAAGATAAGCTTGGAGTTCGTGATAGTTATGACATCCTTCTCATGAAGGACCTGTCTTCCCCTGAGCCTCCTGTTATTTACGACAACTCCGTTGGTACTGCCGTTATCGGTGATATAATAATGGCTCCCGTCTGAGGTGATCTTTGCATGCTGCTTTGATACACTTATATGTGGAAGAATTATACTGCAGCCCTGCTCACGGCCGATCGTAAGTTCCTTCTGACCTCTTAACGGAACTGTTTTCCAGGGATGCGCCGATTCCGCGGCCGCAAAGACAAAGAGCACGCCCTCCGCGATCGTTTCAACTCCGTCATCTATCCTTATAAAATCGCCCTCACAGAGCGCCCTTCTTACTATGGAAGCATTGTTATAGATCAGGCCGTTGGTGCTCGGCGAAGACCCGTAATAAGCTCTGTCTTCCATTGTCCACTGACCGTTTTCAAAAGCAAAGCGGCCGTGCTCGGAAGACACAAGGGGCGACGTCAGTACTATATCGTTTCCCGGGCCTCTCCCGAAGGAGATGATATTCTTTCTGTAATCGGCGAGCCTTATATTAACGGGCGGATTCCCGCCGTCAAATACGGTTACGATAAGATCGCCTGCGCCGATCGTGCCGGCTGTGCCGGGCATTACCCCGGGCATACGCTGTCCATGCATGATATTTGTTGTCTTATCAAGATCCACTGTAAACGCACCTCCTAATCATAGTAAACGCTTCAGATCATTTCCGGACAAAGTTTTTGAACCGGCAAT
>JAIKXO010000001.1 GCA_024684065.1 Lachnospiraceae bacterium | reverse complement strand
TAAAATGCGAGAGGCGGGCTATAAACAGTCATACCTTGAAACGCATGACAATCTTCAGGCGGCTATCCACATCTACGAAAAATGTGGATATAAAGAGATAGAGAGACCGAAGGAAGTAGTTCATTCAACGATGAACAGATTTTTTCTTAAGGCACTATAGGGAGAAAAAATATGAAGTTTAAATCCATTCTCATAAAGGATACGACTAAAGAAGAACGGGAAGCTATCGTTAAGAATTCCATGGACTGCGGCGGAGGATGTGAGAACTGTTCTTCCTGCCGGCTGGGCGGTGGTTCGCCATGGGACATCTATCAGGATTATATAGATGGCAAGCGTGAGATCAGGGAGATCAATGCCGAATACATGGACAAGTATCGTCAGGGCAGGAATATCATGTGAGGTACTGCTAAGATTAAACTTTGAATTTCAGTTTATCTTTCTATGACGGGTGGGCACCTACCGTAAAATCAGACCAAATACATACATTCGGAGGATAAAGATATGTTCAATTATGTATGGCCGATGATCTTGGTAATTATTTCAAACGTGATTTACCAAATCTGTGCAAAGTCAGTGCCTAAGGAGATGAATCCTTTTGCATCGCTGTTCATAGACAGATCAACAGAGGGAAGGAAAATATGCCTAGTAATAATCTAAATGCACTTATGCTTCATCTTATGAAGATGAAACAGGAACAATCCGCCAAGGGATCCATCGAACCGCTTCATAAAAGTGGATCCGACACGCTTCCAAATGATGATAAAGGCGTACACCTGAAGATGACGGAGTCTTGGATCTATATCGGCCTGAATGACGGAGAAACCAGAAAACAGAAATATGAAACAGGAAAATATTTAGGCATTCTAAAAAATGTATGCAGGAACTATCATGTAGCTTTCTCCGTAGACGTCGAAGAAGGCGGGTATTTTCATGATGGCGGGGAATATACAGAAGAGACCTCTCTTGTCCTTAAGCTGATCGATACCGATCGGGACACTGTTCGGGAAATCGCTGAAGATCTCTGCTCCTTTTTCAACCAAGAATCCGTTCTCGTCACAGAAAACCATATAGACGGTTACTTTCTCAATGTGATGAAGCCATGATTCAAGATTCAGAGGCCGACTGCTCCCCGATAAGTTCACCAAACAGCGCGTCCAATTCGCCCAGCGCCTTTTTATATCCTTCCGGCCACGCTTCATAGCCTCTTGCGGAGATCGTCTGCCCATTATCCATTCTGATCGTCAGATAAAAACTATCTCCGTCTTTTACATCTTTAGCATTTAGCGAAAATCCATTCCAGCCCTCTACGTGATTTTCGGTAACAATCTTTTCCAGACAGTCAAGAAATTCTTCATCCGAAGCGAATACCAAAGCATCCTCTTCATCAGCGCCATCCAGCCTGATTTTTACCACTATGTCTTCAGCTTCGACATCCAGGGCGTATGATTTTTCAAAGGCGCCATATCTACCTGAATGATCTTCAAATAAAAAATGTACCACTTTAGACATTTCTACCGGCACCCCGCCTTCATCCCCTTCGTATTCTGTTCCTTTGCCGGATGATTCCCCGGAAACCGTTTTATTCCCGCATGCTGCCAGTATAAGCATGGAAACCGCAACCGTCATAAGAAAAACCTTCATCCACATTGTATGCATAACTCACATAATCCTCTGGTCCATATTGAAAACCGCTTTCCATCTTCCATTATTTTTTCTCCAGGTGGTTGTGACATGGAACTTTCCTTCTAGATCCTTATCTTTGTCCCTGCAAACTTCCAGCGAAATGACATAATGGGTCTGAATACTTTCCTCCGTTTGACAGACAACCTCAAAATGCTCTATCTCATATGCTTTGCAGCCAAAGTCTTTGATGATCTCCGAATACTCATCACCGCTAAGTCTTCGTCCGCCACATACCATAACCGCATCCTCACACACCAGCTCCAAAAAGGCCTCAGCATCCCTGCCGCAGGCCGCTTTCCACATACCCTCTTCCAATACTCGGAACGATTCTCCCCAATGTTTTTTCATGTCCGTTATCCAGACCTGCGGATAAAGCCAGCTGTATACAGCATCCTCATAGTCTTTCGGCCGGTGCTGTCCGATCTTTACCCAAGCCACATCGAAGTGTGCATTCGCCCGCCCCTTATCAATAATGCTGAAGCGGTATCCGTTATTTTCAGCCAAAGGATAGACAGAATAGAATAATGAACGATTTCCATCCGGGTCGTCAGCTCCGATCCCAATAACCCAGTCCTTTATCACCGTATTATAGCAGTATCCACCGTCCATATCGCCAAGCTTCTTCCATTCACCGGCAGAAAAAGAAATCGTATACTCCCTTCCGATCTCAAGATCCAATAACGGCACATAAATACTGTACTTAGAGTCAGTATCTATGGTTCCGACCGCTATGTCCGTATCATCTCTTACCTTCCAGGGCCTGTCCAGAAAATGATTCGGCCTGATGTCAAAGGGAATTGTCTTTTCTCCATCAGACACTTGAAATACCCCGACAGGAGTCACCAGCTCATTAACCCGTTTCATAATCACCAATACCTCCGGAAACGCCTCAGCCTCTTCTGAAGATATTATAATCGAACAACGGTCCATTTTAAAGAAAATATCTTCATATAAATAGCTTTAGCTGATACAATATAAACCAAGAAGCCGTTATTGAATGCCTGCTCTTAAGGCGCCAGTTCTTAAAGCTGAAAAACATAAAAAGAATTGCCAAAGATCATATAACAGTTTCCCAATCTGCGGTACTATACACTGTAGAAAATCATGACTCCTTACGTGGTCTACCACGAGGTCGACGCGGTTTTTCATCCACTGGATGTTTGCGAGGACGCCCGCGCTTCTTGGGTTCCGGTTGCGGAATA
>JAIKXO010000271.1 GCA_024684065.1 Lachnospiraceae bacterium | reverse complement strand
ATTGGCCGAATCATGCAGAATTGCATCGGCTAATGAATGGGCGCCGGCTTTTTCAAAAACGATACCGTATCCGTACTCGCAGCTTACCACATCATAGGGGATCAGGGTAGGTATACCTGCGATCAGCGCTGTCTGGGCATAGCTCCTTTCCTGCTTTATTTCGGAAAGAGGAACGTTTTTTCCGTATATTTTTATTATTTCATCTTCCGAAAGCCCGAGAATTTCTCCGTTCAAGGCTGAACTGACTTTTTTGCAGCCTTTTACCGTGATACGGCGCATAGTCCTTTCGACTTCCAGGATCTCGGTGAACCCCGTTACTGACAGGATATCAAAGATCTCATCGGAAACATTGAATATCCGAACCGGTCTTTTGAATTCTTTTTTCAGTTTCAAAAATATCCTCAGCCCCGCACTCGATATGTATTCGAGATTTTTTGCGTCAAAAGCTATGTCCAGATCGTGATAAAATGACAGTTCATTGCGGATGGCTATTTCCGTTTCTGCTGTATTCACAGAGTCTATACGTCCTCTGAGAACAAAAGCAAGAGCTCCATCAACATATTCCGTTTCCATAATGACCGGTTCTCCTTTATTATTACTCTGACAAAACGCCTTCATCCGGGAAAACGTTTTTTCAGCGCGACACAAAAAATCTTATAAGATCAGTGTGTCCATGAACAGTATAACACGGGATATTGAAAATGGATAGGTGAAGTAAATCCATTATTGCCGAAATTATGAAGAAATAACATATGAGAATATGGCTTTTGACCGATGAACCATAATATGCTATAATCTGAAATCGGTTAAATCGAAATATAACTTTCATAATTCAGTAAAAAAAAATCATGTTTCCGGGTGTTCAGGAAGGGGAAAGCGAATGGCAACGCTGTGGGGCGGAAGATTTCAAAAAGAAACGGATGAGCTGGTCAATGATTTTAACGCATCGATAATGTTTGACATAAGGCTCTACAGACAGGATATAAAAGGCAGCATCGCCCATGCCGAAATGCTTATGAAACAGGGCATTATCACAGAAGAGGAGGGCGGCTCGATCATATCCGGTCTTGACTCGATCATGGATGATATAGATAACGGAGTAATTACCCCATCCAAAGAGTACGAGGATATACACAGCCTTGTTGAAGCAAAGCTCATAGAAAGGATCGGAGATGCCGGGAAGAAACTCCATACCGGCAGGAGCAGGAACGACCAGGTCGCCCTTGATATAAGGCTCTATACACGGGACATTATAAAGGAAACAAGGCTTCTTGTCTTTGAGCTCTTAGAGACCATGATGGGACTTATGAAAGAGCATCTGGATACTTACATGCCGGGCTTCACCCACCTGCAGAAGGCTCAGCCGGTAACTCTTTCGCATCATATCGGGGCATATTTTGAGATGTTTAAAAGAGATCTGCTCCGTCTGAACGATAATCTTAAGAGGATGAACTATTGCCCCCTCGGAGCAGGCGCTCTCGCAGGGACCACCTATCCCCTTGACAGGGAATATACTGCAGAGCTTCTCGGTTTTTGGGGCCCTACCCTTAACAGCATGGATTCCGTTTCAGACAGAGATTTCCTTATAGAATATCTGGCGGACGCCTCTCTGATCATGATGCACCTTTCAAGGTTCTGTGAAGAGATCATTATCTGGAACAGCAACGAATATGGTTTTATAGAGCTGGACGATTCCTATTCGACCGGTTCGAGCATTATGCCCCAGAAGAAAAATCCGGACATTGCCGAGCTTATAAGAGGAAAGTGCGGACGGGTCTATGGAGCCCTGGCTTCACTGCTTGTTACCATGAAAGGGCTTCCCCTGGCCTATAACAAGGATATGCAGGAGGATAAGGAAGTATCCTTTGATGCCATGGACACGGTGACCGGCTGTCTCGGTCTTTTTAACGGAATGTTAAAGACTCTGACTGTAAATAAAAAGGCAATGGAAAGAAGCGCCATGAAGGGCTTTACGAATGCAACGGATGCGGCCGATTATCTGGTGAATAAAGGAGTTCCATTCAGAGATGCCCATTCGGTCATAGGAAAGCTGGTCCTTTACTGTCTGGAGAAAGGAAAGAGCATTGAAGAGCTTTCCCTGACAGAGCTTAAGAAAATATCTGAACTTTTTTCAGAGGATATTTATGATGCCGTAAGCTTAAAGGCCTGTGTCGAAAAGAGGCTTACTGCCGGCGCCCCCGGAAGGAAATCAATGGAAAGAGCCATAGAGCTTAATATGCGGTTCCTTGAAGAGACAAAGGGCCTGATCGCGGAGGCCTGATCGCGGTTTGCCGGATAAACCGGTTAATATAAAAATGATCCGGTCAAGGATCGGTGCAGAACAGCAAATGATTCGATCCAAAGGATCGAACTTATTCGACATTTGCCAGGGCAAATGCCGAATTGGTTCGGAACGAACTGAAGTTCGTTCCTAAGCGCACGATTTACTTCGTAAATCGGCGCAGAATAGGAAATGATCCGATCAAAGATCGGATCGGAACGAACTGAAGTTCGTTCCTAAGCGCACGATTTGCAAAGCAAATCGGCGCAGAGAGGAGGAAAAAAGATGAGTGAGAAACTTAGGGCAGGGATTTTAGGCGGAACCGGAATGGTTGGGCAGAGGTTTATTTCGCTTCTTGAAAACCATCCCTGGTTCGAGGTTGTTACGATAGCCGCATCCAGACGCAGCAGCGGCAAGCGCTATGAGGATGCCGTTTCGGGAAGATGGAAGATGGACACCCCGATCCCCGAAAGCGTAAAGGATATCGTAGTAATGGACGTTTCGGAAGTATCAAAGGTTGCACAAAACGTTGATCTTGTCTTCAGCGCCGTAGATATGACCAAGGATGAGATAAGGGCGATAGAAGAGGAGTACGCAAAAACCGAGACCCCCGTAATATCGAATAACTCCGCGCACAGATGGACTCCTGACGTGCCTATGATCATTCCGGAGATAAATCCCGAGCATGCGGAGGTAATAAATGCCCAGAGAAAAAGGCTCGGAACAGAGAGAGGCTTTATTTCGGTAAAGCCGAACTGCTCTATACAGAGCTATACGCCTGTGCTCGCCGCATGGAAGGATTTTAAGCCTGTTGAGGTTGTGGCATCGACCTATCAGGCAATATCAGGCGCGGGAAAGACCTTCAAAGACTGGCCCGAAATGGAGGGAAATATTATCCCTTATATAGGGGGCGAAGAGGAAAAGAGCGAGCAGGAGCCCTTAAAGATATTCGGAAAGATCGATAACGGCGCTATCATAAAGGCCGCCCTTCCCCTTATCACGACCCAGTGTATCAGAGTGCCGGTTCTTAACGGCCATACGGCGAGCGTGTTCGTAAGGTTTGAAACAAAGCCTTCAAAGGACGAGCTCATAGAGGCCATGCGTTCATATGCGGGAGAGCCTCAGCGCCTTGGGCTTCCGAGCGCTCCGAAACAGTTCATAAGATATATGGAGGAAAATGACCGTCCGCAGGTAACCCTTGATGTTGACTATGAGAACGGTATGGGGATAACCGTAGGCCGTCTGAGGGAAGACACCCTCTTTGATTATAAATTTGTCGGTCTGTCACATAACACCGTAAGGGGTGCGGCAGGAGGCGGCATTCTCTGCGCGGAGCTACTGAAGGCAAAGGGGTACATCACCCGGAAATAATCTTCCGTATTATTGTCGAAGACATGCAATTGTTTTCGGGTTGAGGTAATGATTCGATCTTTAAGGATTGTTTTTTTATGGAAAAGATCAAGTATCAGCTGGATTATCTTTCGGCGGTGAACGAACGGCTCTGCGACAGCGACAGGATGTATAAAATGATCGCGCTTGCCACGGGCGGGCTGTTCATATACAGGAATTTAAAAAGAGGGATCTGCGAATACGTGGGCCCATGGGAAAAATATCTCGGATATAAACCGGAGTCGGGTGAATTCGTGGAGAGTGACCTGAATGAATATATTCATCCCGATGATCTGAACGGTTTTATCGATGAGGTGTTGTGCATGGAAGACAGAGGCGTCGAATATAGTGAACTTACCTTAAAGGACAAGGATAATAACAGCTTTAAATGCATCGGCAGCATATATTATGATTCCGAAAACAAGCCTACGGACAAGCTGATCGGTTTTCTGAGGCTTTGATCTTAATTGCCAGGGAGACGGTATGATACAGGAAAGAAGTGTGGAATATGAATATCTGCGCAACTTTTATCAAAGGGAAGAAAATCAGATAGTGATCCTTTACGGTGACCGTTACAGCGGTCTTTCCGAATTTATCAGGGATTTTCTGAAGGGTATGGACTATTTTTACTATTATGCAAGGCCCTGCTCCGATGAAGAACAGCTTCTCGAATGGAAAAACGAGCTCAGGGACGAACTTCCTAAGGGTACCGAATTCGGAAACGGATACCTCGGAATCCTCTCCGCGATGCTTAACCAGAAATGCGAAAAGCGTATCATCATCATTGATGAATTTCAAAATATCGCAAAAACCTCTGCTGACTTTATAGAGACACTTATAAGGGTTTCCGGTGACAAATGGAACAACCAGCCGGCCCTTTTCCTGCTCCTTACAAGAAGTTCCTACTGGATTGAAAACCAGATGGTCGAAAGACTCGGAAAATCCGCCTATGAGATATCCGGGCTCATCAGATTAAACGAGCTAAAGTTTTTGGATATTGTAAGACATTTCAAGAAATACGAGCTTAAGGAATGCGTGGAGATCTATTCCATCCTCGGGGGATGCAGGGAACTGTGGGACAGGTTTGACGATGAACTGACGGTAAGTGAAAATATCAGCAAAAATATCCTTACAAAAGGCACCCCGCTGTATGAGTACGGGATGGATATCCTTCCTGAGGAACTTAGAGAGCCCTCTGTATACAACACCATACTTGCCGCGCTTTCAAACGGCAGGGAAAAATTAAATGACATATATAAATATACCGGCTTCAGCAGAGCCAAGATAAGCGTATATCTTAAGAATCTCATCGCGCTAGGCATAGTGAAGAAGGTGGATTCTTATGATACCGCCTGCAGGGAAAACGCCCAGAAAGGTATATACCGCATCGCCAATTCATTTACGGGTTTCTGGTTCCGGTTCGTCTTCACCAGACTATCGAAACTTAATATGATGCATCCCGACAGGTTTTATCAGAAATACATAGCGCCTTCTTTCAAAGCATATTCTTCCAGATATTTTACGGAAGTATGTTCGGAATATTTAGAGCTTATGAACAGAATGGGTAAGCTTTCCTTTAAGTATACAAAAAAAGGGAGCTGGATCGGGAAGGTCGGAAATATCGATATCATAGCCCAGGATGAGGAAGGGAATACGCTCTGCGCCCTGTGCAGCTATGAAAAGAGCCGCATAAGCTATGAAGATTACGAATGGTTCCTGTTCTGTATCGAGCAGGCAAAGCTCAAGGTGAAAGACCTGTTCCTTTTCTCGGCCGGAGACTTTGATGAGCAGATAATAATGGAAGCGGAGGAAAACGAGAATCTGTATCTTATCGACTCCTCGAAATTATGATCAGAAATTACCGTTTCCGGGTCACTGCGTAAATCAGGGTGTTGCCGGACGCATACCCCGGCAGTAAACGGAAAAAAGCTTTTCAAATACGTTTTTTCTCAGAGTTGAATTTTGAATGTCAAAATGTTAAAATTCAGATGTTTTGACAAAGTAACATTTATATATAATGAATTTTTAAGGAGGTTATTATGAAAAAGATTTTAGCAATGATCCTGACAGGAACGATAGTCCTGTCTCTTGCAGGCTGTGCTGCACCTGCAGCGCCCGCTGCTTCAAACGACGTAAAGGAAGAGAGCTCCGAAGCCGGAGATTCAGCAAAATCTGAAACTTCAGAGGGCGGAGTGCTCGTTATGGCAACAAATGCCGAATTCCCGCCTTATGAATACTACGACGGCGACAAGATCGTAGGTATCGATGTCGAGATAGCCGAAGCCATAGCTGAGGATCTGGGCATGACCCTCCAGATAGAGGACATATCCTTTGATTCCATTATAGCTTCCGTTCAGGCGGGAAAGGCCGATATAGGACTTGCAGGCATGACGGTTACGGAGGACAGGCTTGAAAATGTCAATTTCTCCGACTCTTATGCCAATTCAGCACAGATGATAATAGTCGCTGAGGACAGCGATGTCGAGGAGCCCGAAGATCTTGAAGGAAAGACCGTAGGCGTCCAGCTCGGAACTACCGGCGACATCTATGCGGAAGATATCGAAGATGCAACCGTAGAACGCTATAACAAGGGAATGGAAGCCGTTCAGGCTCTTACCCAGGGCAAGGTAGACGCGGTTATCATAGATAAAGAGCCCGCGAAGGTATTCGTCAGCCAGAATGAAGGCATCAAGATGCTTGACAAGGAATTTACGGTAGAAGAATATGCCGCTGCCATCGCCAAGGAAAACGAGGATCTTCTAAATAAGGTAAACGCTTCCATAGCTTCACTTAAGGAGAGCGGGAAGCTTCAGGAGATAGTTGACAAGTATATTACTGCGGAATAATAAAAATGAGCGAGCTCGCAAAGTCTTTTAACCAGAACTTCATAGAAAAAGACAGATATAAGTACCTGCTGGAAGGTCTGTCAAATACATTGATCATGACCTTCTGCGCGGTGCTTATAGGTATTTTTATAGGATTTATCATAGCCGTCATACGTTCTACGCACGACAATACCGGAAAGCTCAGGGTATTAAACCTCTTTTCGAATATTTATCTTACGGTGATAAGAGGGACGCCTGTTGTGCTTCAGCTCCTTATAACCTATTTCGTGATCTTTGCTTCGGTAAATGTGAGCAAGATGTTTACCGCGATCATAGCCTTCGGGATCAATTCGGGAGCTTATGTGGCCGAGATAATAAGGGGCGGCATTAATTCCGTCGACAAAGGGCAGTTTGAGGCGGGAAGGTCCCTGGGATTTTCCTATTCCCAGACCATGATATATTTTATCCTTCCTCAGGCGATAAAAAATGTCCTTCCGGCGCTCGGTAATGAGTTCGTGGTCCTTCTTAAGGAAACCTCTGTAGCCGGATATATAGCCATGCATGATCTGACAAAAGGCGCAGATATCATCAGAAGCCAGACGTATTCCGCGTTTATGCCGCTCGTAATGGCTGCGGCGATCTATCTTATAATGGTAATAGTATTTGACAGTCTTATCAAAAAGCTTGAGAGGAGGCTCAGGAACAGTGACCACTAATTCTTCGGAGAAGCCTCTCATAAGCGTGAAAAACCTTTCTAAAACCTTCGAAAAGATGGAGGTTCTGAAAAATATATCTGTTGATTTTTACAAGGGAGATGTAGCCTTTATCGTGGGGCCCTCAGGATCCGGAAAAAGTACGTTTTTACGCTGCTTAAACGGTCTTGAGACGGCCAGCGGCGGCAGTATATACGTTGAAGGCGCGGATATCTGCGATCCGAAGTGCGATATAGATAAGCACAGGCAGAAGATGGGCATGGTTTTTCAGCAATTCAATCTTTTCCCTCATCTTACCGTAATGAGAAACCTTACCATAGGACCGATGAAGCTCCAGTCTGTTTCCAAAGAGGAGGCTGAAAAGAGGGCCATGGTTCTGCTTGAGCGTGTCGGTCTTTCCGACAGGGCGGATTCTTATCCTAAACAGCTGTCGGGAGGGCAGAAGCAGAGAATAGCCATCTGCCGGTCGCTTTGCATGAACCCGGATGTGATGCTCTTTGACGAGCCCACCTCGGCGCTCGATCCGGAAATGGTCGGAGAGGTCTTAAACGTCATGAGAGAGCTTGCGAGGGTTAAGATGACCATGGTGGTCGTCACCCATGAAATGAACTTTGCAAGGGAAGTGGCGGACAGAGTGCTTTTCATGGCAGACGGGGAATTCCTTGAAGAAGCTCCGCCCGAAAAGTTCTTTGACTCACCACAGAACGAGAGGCTTAAGACCTTTTTGGGGAGTGTTCTATGAGCAAATCTGTTTTTATTGCGGAGAAGCCCAGCGTTGCGAGGCAGTTCGCTGATGCGCTTAAGCTTAAGACCAAAAGCTTTGACGGATATCTTGAATCGGAAAACACGATAATCACCTGGTGCGTCGGGCATCTCATCACAATGAGCTACCCCGACGCATATGATGAAAAATATAAAAAATGGAGTTTTGCCACACTTCCGTTCCTTCCGGGACAATATAAATATGAAGTAATCCCCTCAGCCAGGAAGCAATATAATACTGTAAAAAAGATCCTCACCCGGGATGACGTGGATACGATCTACGTATGCACCGATTCGGGGCGGGAAGGGGAATACATATACAGACTTGTGGATCAGGAAGCAAAGGTCGGCTCAAAGACAAAAAAAAGGGTGTGGATCGATTCACAGACCGAGGAAGAGATAAAAAGGGGAATAAGGGAAGCCAAGGACCTTTCCGAATACAATTCTCTCGCGGATTCCGCCTATCTCAGAGCCAAAGAGGATTATCTCATGGGGATCAATTTCTCCAGGGCTTTGAGTTTAAGGTACGGGAATTCGATAGCCGAATTTCTTCATATGAAATATGCCGTTATTTCCGTGGGCAGGGTCATGACCTGCGTGCTGGGGATGGTAGTAAGAAGGGAGCGGGAGATAAGGGAGTTTAAAAAGACTCCTTTTTTCAGGCTTATTGCTTCGCTCTCGGAAAATTCCGAAGCAGAGAACAATACCTCGTTTGATGCCGAGTTTAAGGCAGTGGAAGGCTCTGAATATTATCTGTCTCCCAGATTATACAAGGAGAACGGCTTTAAGGAAAGAGAAGACGCCGAAGAGCTTTTAAAAAAACTTCTTGAAGCTGCTTGCGGGAAGGCGACGGTAAAATCCATAGAAAAGAAGAAAGAAAAGAAAAATCCCCCTCTTCTTTTCAACCTTGCCGAGCTCCAGAACCAGTGCTCAAAACTATTTAAGATCTCTCCGGAAGAGACCTTAAAGGTAGTGCAGGAGCTTTACGAAAAAAAGCTTGTAACCTATCCGAGGACCGACGCAAGGGTATTATCCTCTGCCATAGCCAAAGAGATCGCAAAAAACATCGCAGGACTGAGAAAATATCCCGTGGTGGCGGGTGTTGCCGGGGAGATAATAAACAAAGGCTCCTACAAGGGGATCGAAAAAACAAAATACGTGAATGACAAACAGATCACCGATCACTATGCCATAATCCCCACGGGGGCAGGGATTGACGGATTAAGCTCGCTTTCCGTGCTTTCCCGGAATATATATGAAGTCATTACAAGACGCTTTCTCGCGATCTTTTTAGAGCCTGCCGAATATCTTAAGGTAAGCCTTATTACCGATATAGGCGGGGAAAGTTTTTTTTCGGCTTTCAAGGTTCTCTCGAAAGAAGGATTCTTAGCCGCATCAAAGTATTCTTTTATAAATAAGAGCGAAAATGACGGTAAATCAGCCGAAAGCAGGAGCACGGAGGGAGAAGAGGAGATCGACTGTGACGAAAATATGCTGTCAAGGATATCAGCCCTGAAAAAAGGGAGCATACTTAAGCTTAACGATATCTCGGTAAAGGAAGGCGAAACCACGCCCCCGAAGCGTTATACCTCCGGATCCATGATACTTGCCATGGAAAATGCCGGCCAGCTTATCGAAGATGAGGAACTGAGGGCACAGATCAAGGGGAGTGGGATAGGTACAAGCGCTACAAGGAGCGGGATCCTCGAGAAGCTCTTTAAGAATAAGTATCTTAAGCTGAACAAAAAGAACCAGGTGATCACTCCCGAGCTTCTCGGAGAGATGATATACGACGTTGTGGATACTTCCATAAGACCTCTTCTTGATCCGAAGCTCACCGCAAGCTGGGAAAAGGGGCTCACCCAGGTGGCGGACGGCAGTATAACCGCGGATGTATACATGGAGAAGCTTAATGATTATGTAGCCAGAAGGACCAATGCGGTAAAGGCATCGGACAACAGATCGGGGCTTAGAAACATGTTTATGAAGGCTGCGGCAAATTATAAAATGCCATAGAGCGGCAATAGGATGTTTATCAGATGCCTGACACCCAAAGATCCGTTACATTATCCGTTTCAGCGTTTCCTGTCTACATATAGAATCATATTTGGCACTGGTAACCATATATGGTGGTGTTTGGCGTGTGTCGAAAAAAGCCTGTAAAAGGGCTTTTTATTACAAATCCTAACAGAACCGTAACATTCTGTTAAAAAAAAATTAATAATATTTAGGGTAAAAAAAGCAAAAAAACACTAACAAATCTTCAGGATAATGGTATAATGTAACAGGGAATATGAAGATTTTATAAAACTTTAATTTGTATAATATAAACAGCTGCATAATTCTTCTTGATGGTTGGGGGAGCGGCAGCTGTTATGTTATAAATATTTTTAAGAAAAGGAAGGTATTGTTTATGGCAGATGAAAACAAGTCACCAAACAACTCCGGGGGCAAAAACCTCCCGAATCTCCTTGATCGTAAGGAGATGTCTGATTATGAGCGTTCCTCATATGAAGAGCAGCTATTAAACAGCCTGAGCAATGATGACAACAAGATCATTGCTTCACTCCTTATGGACATTCGTGACAAGAATGACAAGGCACTGAAGACAGCACAGAAGCAGTCTAAGTTCTCACTTGGAACCTCGATCCTCTGCGCGCTCATAGTTCTTGTCCTTGCGATCGCTGTATTCTCGATCGTTCCGAAGATTACAAGCCTCGTAGCGGATGTTCAGGGAACAGTTGCACAGGTTAACGGACTTATTGGTGACGTCAGCGGCCAGATCGACGGAATCGTTGGAACTCTTAATGATACCATCGGTAATGTTACAGGCCAGCTGGACAGCATCATGGGTCAGGTGGACGGAATCGTAAAGCAGGCTGACGGAATCGTTGACCAGGCTAACACGATCATGGGCGAGGCCCAGGTAGTTATCAAGAACGCTCAGGATATTACCGATGAGGTAGCGGCGGCTGATATTACCGGTCTTGTAAACAACGTCCAGGATATCACCGACCAGGTTGCAAAGGCTAATGTTACCAGCCTTGTTGACAACGTTAATAATCTGATCGGCCAGATTTCTGATGCCGACATTAACGGAATGGTCAAGAATGTCAACGGCTTAGTTGAGAATGCTAACGGAACGGTTACAATGGTTAACAATCTCGGCCTTGACAAGATGGTTGCAAGCGTAACGGGTCTTGTAGATTATGTCTACACATTAAAGCTTGAAGACCTTATCGCTCAGGCAACTGGCGTACTTGCCAGCACAAACGACGTGCTCGCCAACGTAAACAGCCAGGTTATGGCATTAGTAGCAGATGTTGACGGCGTGGTTAAGCAGGTAGCGAATGCTCACCTTGATGAGCTCGTAAATGCTGTTAACACCATCAGCCAGCAGATCGCAAATGCCAGGATCGATGAGCTGGTTAATGCTGTAAACGCTCTCGTTTCACAGCTTGCATCAGCTAACATCAACGGCCTTGTTGACAGCACAAGTGCTCTTGCTGCAGAGCTTTCAGCTGTAGATTACAATTCTGTTGCTGCAAATGTAAACGATGCAGTTGCAAGCGTTAGCAGGAATGTAAACGATGTTACTAACGAGATAGTCGCTCTTGATCTCCAGGGTGTTGTTGATGATGTCAACTCCATCACCAGCGAGGTTGCAAGCGTAGACATCACCGGCATAGCTGACGGCGTAAACTCCATCGTTAACGATGCAAGCGCTGTTGTAAGCAACGTTCAGAATACTGATTTCGACGGCGTAGTCGGTGACGTTGATGAGTTAGTAAAGACCAGTAATGATGCGGTTACTTCCCTGACAGAAGCAGGTGATGAAGCTGTTAAGTCATTAGTAGAGACCAGCGGCGACTCCATCAACACATTTGTTGAAGAGAGCAGCGCAAGCATTGCCGATGCACTTTCAGCCATGGTTGAGACATTCAACGCTACGATGGAAGAACTTAGCAACAGCGTTAACGGCGCAGTTTCCAACAGCAGAGTCGATGTGGATATCAACGAAGATACCATCAACGATTTACTGGGAATGTTTGGAATGCAGTAAAAAACAACCATTATTTTTAAAAGCATTAAATGTTTGGTGACAAAACGGAAAAGCGTAAAGCTTACTCTGGATCAAAGTGAGGAAGATTGGTTATGTTGGGTGCTGATGCAATGGCAAAATGTTTGGAGGCCGAAGGTGTTGAAGCCGTATTCGGTTATCCCGGAGTTGCTATTTGCCCGTTCTTCAACAGCATGTTATCAGTCGATATAAAAAGGGTACTCGTGAGGACCGAGCAGAATGCCGCTCATGCGGCAAGCGGTTATGCAAGAGTATCGGGTAAGCCGGGGGTCTGCGTTGCTACGTCAGGCCCCGGGGCTACCAACCTGATAACCGGGATTGCTACAGCATACGCAGATTCCATACCACTTGTCTGTATTACCGGACAGGTGAATTCCTCGCTTCTTGGTTCAGATGTTTTCCAGGAAGCTGACATCACCGGAGCTGCTGAATCCTTTGTAAAATACAGCTACCTGGTAAGAAATGCCGACGACATACCTCGTATTTTCAAAGAGGCCTTCCATATTGCATCTACGGGAAGAAAGGGGCCTGTGCTCATAGATGTTCCCATAGATATTCAGAATTCAACCATCACAAAGTTTAAATATCCAGATGAAATCAACTTACGGACCTATAAGCCTACAGTAAAAGGTCATGCTGTACAGATAAAGAAGGTGGTCAAAGCACTTTCTAAAGCTAAAAAACCTATAATCTGCGCGGGCGGGGGCGTAATTTTAAGCGGAGCTATTTCACAGCTCCGTGATTTTTCGCATAGATATAATATTCCTGTTGTTTCTACTATGATGGGGCTCAGTGCGATGCCGACAAATGATCCGCTCTTTTTCGGCATGGTCGGTAATAATGGCAAAAGCTATGCCAACAGGGCCATGAACGAGGCGGATGTTATCATGATGATCGGCGCAAGGGTGGCAGACAGAGCCATATCCCAGCCGGATCTTATCATTGATAATAAGATCCTTATCCATATAGATGTCGATCCTGCTGAGATAGGAAAGAACGTGGGGCCTTCGATCCCTCTTGTAGGGGATATTAAGGCAATTTTTGAGGATTTTGATAAATATACGATAAACGGAGACTACTCCGAATGGATATCATGTCTCGATGAATATAAGAAGATCGCCCCTGTCAGAAAAAGCCCGAGAGACGGTTTCGTTGATCCGGCGGTTTTCATCGAAAAACTTTCCCTTAAGCTTTCGGAAGATGCCGTATATATCGCGGACGTAGGCCAGAATCAGATGTGGTCGGCCGGATATAATATTGTCCGTAACGGATTGTTTCTAACCTCCGGAGGCATGGGGACAATGGGATATTCCGTTCCGGCGGCAATCGGCGCAAGGATGGCTGACAGTAAAAGGCAGATAGTAGCTGTCTGCGGCGACGGCTCGTTCCAGATGAGCATGATGGAGCTTGCTACCATGCAGCAGCATAAGCTTCCGGTTAAAATAATCATATTTAATAACGGGTATCTGGGACTGGTGCGGGAATATCAATTCTATACATATAATGCAAATTATTCGGTCGTAGATCTGAGCGGAAGCCCTGATTTCTGCAGGCTTGCCTCCGCTTACGACATTCCGTGTATTAAAGCTGAGAATATGGAAGGTATCGACGAGATCATCGACAGCTTCCTTAATATAGACGGTCCGGCTATTATGGACGTAAATATAGACCCTTTGGATGTAGTTAAATAATGAAAAGAATTTATTCTGTTTTAGTTGAAAACCGGTCGGGCGTCCTTGCGAAAGTCGCGGGGCTTTTTGCGAGAAGATGCTTCAATATTGATTCCCTTGCCGTTGGTGAAACCTTTGAGAAGGGTGTAAGCTGCATTACCGTGGTTTCTTCGGGAGAGGAGAACACTCTTGAGCAGATTGAAAAGCAGCTCAATAAAAAGATCGATGTCATAAAAATAAAGTCTTTTCAGGAAGAGGAAAGTTTAAGCCGCGAGCTTATTCTTGTCAAGGTAAAGTATAACAAAAACAACAGAAGAGAGCTTTTGGAGATCTGCGACACCTTAGGCGCGACCATTGAGGACGTTTCAAAGTCGTTTATGACGATACAGATGTGTGATATTCCTGAAAAGACCGAGCTTCTGTCGGAAATGCTTTCCTCCATAAGCGTTGTAGAGGTCGCAAGGACCGGCATCCTGGCTTTGCCCAAATGCTCGTCTAATGACAGATAACAGGCTTTTGATAAAAAGGATCAGAACGGGAAATATTCAATTATGAAAAAGAAAGTATTCCAGATAATCGTTGAAAATTCTTCAGGCGTTTTAAGCCGTATTTCGGGTCTTTTCAGCAGACGCGGCTATAATATTGAAAGCATAACAGCAGGCGTCACCTCCAATCCGCGATTTACGAGGATCACAATAGTTACCTCGGGAGACGAGGATATCCTTGAGCAGATCGAAAAACAGGTTGCCAAGCTTATTGATGTTATTTCCATCGTTGAGCTGGAGCCAGAATACTCCGTATACAGAGAGCTTTTGATGATCAAGCTCAGAGTAAATCCTGAACAGAGGGCCTCTGTGGTGGCTCTGACGGAAACCGATGTCTTCAGGGCGAATATCATAGATGTCGGGCCGGATTCCATGATAATCGAGCTTACGGGAACACAGAACAAGGTTGATGATTTTATCGCACTTGTAGACTGCTATGAGATACTTGAGATCGCAAGAACGGGGATAGCCGGGCTTACACGCGGAACCGACAGGATCGTAGAAGTGGATGAAAATTTATAAAGTGTATTATTTTAAGGAGGATTTTAAAAAATGGCAAGGATTTATTACCAGGAAGACTGCAACCTTTCAATGCTTGACGGCAAGACCATAGCCGTTATCGGCTACGGGAGCCAGGGACATGCGCATGCTCTCAATGCCAAAGAGTCCGGATGCAATGTTATAATCGGGCTTTATGAGGGCTCAAGGTCATGGGATAAGGCTGTAAAGCAGGGGTTTGATGTGTATACGACAGCTGAAGCCGCAAGGAAGGCAGATATCATCATGATCCTCATTAACGATGAGAAGCAGGCTGATATGTACAAGAAGGATATAGAGCCGAATCTCGAGCCGGGGAACATGCTTATGTTCGCACATGGCTTCAATATCCATTTCGGATGCATTACTCCTCCGAAGGATGTAGACGTTACGATGATCGCCCCCAAGGGCCCCGGACATACGGTCCGCTCCGAATATCTTGAGGGAAAAGGCGTACCCTGTCTTGTAGCTGTAGAGCAGGATGCTACCGGAAAGGCCCTGGATATCGCACTTGCCTATGCTCTGGCGATCGGTGGTGCAAGAGCCGGTGTTTTGGAGACCACCTTCAGGACCGAGACTGAGACGGATCTGTTCGGTGAGCAGGCAGTTCTCTGCGGCGGTGTCTGTGCACTCATGCAGGCTGGCTTTGAGACTCTTGTGGAAGCCGGGTATGATGAGAGAAACGCTTACTTTGAGTGTATACACGAGATGAAGCTTATCGTGGATCTTATCTATCAGTCCGGTTTTGCCGGAATGAGATATTCCATTTCCAATACAGCGGAATATGGTGATTATATCACAGGTCCCAAGATCATCACAGAGGATACCAAGAAGGCTATGAAGAAGATCCTTGCGGACATCCAAGACGGAAGCTTTGCCAAGCAGTTCCTTCTTGACATGTCTCCGGCCGGAAGACAGGTTCATTTCAGGGCTATGAGAAATAAAGCCGCCGAGCATCCTTCAGAGAAGGTAGGAGAGGAGATCCGCAAACTTTACAGCTGGAACAATGAGGATGACAAGCTGATCAACAACTAAGGATTATCGGTAAGATGCCGTAAGATGAAGATCAATAAAACCCCTGTTCGAAAGGATAGGGGTTTTATTATAATCGGCGGCAACATTTTGGTGCTGACCGTATCAGTTGTGTTGATCATATCTGCAGAGTTTAACCCACATTCAAAAAAAGGATCAGACCGTTTAACATGAAAATTTTAGCGTATTTTAATATGCGGCACATGCTTTGATGGTGTATAATTCTAATGTAAGGATTTACAAGGGGGAAGGATTATGGAACATATTATTACTATAAGCAGGGCCTTTGGCTCCGGAGGCTCGGAAATCGCAGGAAAGCTTGCTAAGAAGCTTGGCATAAAGTATTACGACAAGGATCTTTTAAAAAGAGCCGCCGAGGAATCCGGCATGTGCCACGAGATCTTTGAAAACCATGACGAGAGACCTACAAGCAGCTTTCTTTATAATCTGGTCATGGACACGTATTCATTCAGCTACGGATCTTCCCCTTATGTCGAGATGCCGATAAGCCATAAGGTATTCCTGGCACAGTTTGAGACAATAAAGAACATTGCGGCGGAGGGGCCCTGCATCATAGTAGGAAGATGCGCTGACTATGCCCTGGCTGATCTGCCAAACGTCATCAATATCTTTATACATTCCACCATAGAAGCGAGAGCTGAACGCATTTCGAAAAAGTATAACCTTACGGTAGATAAAGCCAAGGATATGATCTATAAGAAGGATAAACAGAGGGCCAATTATCATAATTTCTATTCCTCCAAGAAATGGGGCAAGGCTGATACCTATGATCTTTGCGTGGACAGCCATAAGCTTGGAATAGAAAAGACTGTTTCCTATATTGAAGATTATGTGAAGCTTATAGAGAGTTAAGGCAGATGAAGCGTTTAGACAAGAAATACATCAGGCTCGGGATCCTTTTAGTGATCTGTACCTGCATATGTATCGGGTTCTATTTCCTGATGAAAAACGGGGCAGAGTCTCTGTTCTATCTGAAGGACAGGATGATCAACATCATGCTTCCTTTTATAGACGGGATAGTGCTCGCGTATATCCTTAATCCGATCATGAAGTCAGCGGAAGAGAAGCTTATATCCCCGCTTTTTTCCAAAAATGAGAAGCTTAAAAAGATCAAAAACCCAAAGAATCTGATCCGGGGTATTTCAGTCCTTATTACGATAGTTTTCTTTGTTCTTATCGTTATAGGGCTCATTTTGCTGATCGTGCCTCAGCTGATCTCCAGCATCCAGAGTATTATCGTGAGGGCTCCCTATTACCTTGCATCATTAAACAGGCTGATTTCGGACCTTTTAAGGAATAATCCGGAGGTTGAAAGCCTCTACAGCGCCTACTCGGAACAGGCGCAGTCCTTTATTACCCGTGATTTCCTTCCGCAGCTGCAGTCGTTCATTTCCTCGGTCTCCGGGATGTTTTTTTCGTCGGTTTTATCTTTTCTGTCAAATTCCTTAAAATTTATCATCGGCGTGATCCTCTGTGTTTATATGCTGTATAAAAAAGAAGTATATCTGGCACAGGGCAAAAAGATTATCTACGCGTATTATCCCGCCGAAAGAGCTAATGATATAATAAATAACGCCCGTTTTGCAAATAAGACCTTCGGCGGTTTTTTAACGGGTAAGGTCCTGGATTCTCTTATAATCGGAATAATATGCTTCATCTGTACGACGATAATGCGTATCCCGTATGCGCTGCTGATCAGCTGCGTGATCGGGGTTACGAATATCATTCCGTTTTTCGGACCTTTCCTCGGAGCAATTCCTTCGGCATTGATACTTCTTATGATTAATCCGATGAAATCGCTTTTGTTCGTCATTTTCGTGATAATCCTTCAGCAGATAGACGGAAATATAATAGGACCGAAGATACTGGGGGATTCCACAGGACTTCCGAGCTTCTGGGTTATTTTCGCGATAACGCTTTTCGGAGGCGTTTTCGGCGTGGTTGGAATGGTTATCGGTGTCCCGATCTTTTCCATCATCTACGCGGCATTCAAGGCTACGATCGAGAGTAAACTCAAAGGAAAAAACATGCCATGGGAAACAGCTTTTTATCTTAAATCGGATTATTATCCGGAAAATGCCTCCGGTGCCGATAAACCCGAAATGAGCGGCGAACATCTCAAATTAAAAAATGGCGTTGTATCCTCTAAGGTAAAACCCAACCGAAGCAAAGAAAAACAACAGAATACTGACGGGATATAAAAAAGTCCCGTCAGTATTTTTTGTTTGTGAGGCATAGGTTTTTTTCGGCACGATCTATTCGTTAAAGTTGTCTTTCGCGAACAGTTCCTGAATCCTCCGCCCCCGCTGTCGATGCATGTGTCGATTCACACGAAGTTGATACAATCCCTAAAATAAAGTTGATACAAAGGCATTTTTTCGATTTTTTTGTATCAACTTGGTTTAATAATTAAAGCCTAAAGTGATACAAAGTCGGATTTCTAAACTGAATTTGATACAAAGTACGCGATTATGCCTGTTTTTTTAACATGAATTTGATACAAAGTCGATTTTTTAAAACATAGTTGATACAAAGTCGGATTTTCTTAACGCAAAATTGATACAAAATCGTAGATTTAGTAGAAATCTTATACAAAATAGACTGGGGAACGAAATAAGGCACTCTTCTTTTTGAATAATCCCTCTTAGGTTTAAACGACCATTCTGTATATGGATATAGTTCCGTCTTAAGCATAATCGATTTCATAAATCAGGGGGCTGACATTTTTCCACTGTCGGTAGAAATCGAAGTGTTTTTTATTGCTTCCAAGCCGCATGTACCTTTCTGACTGAAACCAGAACTGATCATATATGCAGGCCGCTGCGACGGCATCCTGTATCCCGCGCTTTCTCCTAAAGCGTTCCGGTATCCTCATATCAGATATTGCGGATGCCAAAGTGCCCACCGAGGTGCTGTAATGAAATGACACATCTTTCGATGCGCTTGTGCTAGGCCTCCAGACATATGAGACTTCGAATATCTCAGGTAAATTATTGCATCCCCTTACGGAATAACAATAAGAGGCCATTAACAGCGTCCTTGTCACAGGAAGGTTGTCCATGCATGGTGAGAAATTCTGCCTTATATAAGGGAACGTACCTGGATAATCCTCACTCCTGGCGTCCTTTATGAAATTAAGCAGGCAGGCCAACTCCATGAGACTCCCAACGTTCCCAGAACAGGCGTCCACATGTCTCCTAAAGCTTACAAGGGCTTCTTTCAGGGTCTCATATCCCGCCTGCGGACTGAAGGTCTCTGCAGTATATACTTGCCGAGCGCCTTTGTTGAAATAATCCCAAACTCCATCGATGAACCCCGCATAATCAAAACACGCCGCATCTATTTTCTTCACAAGACATCTGTGTGATGCCCCTTCAACCGATACCATGGAAGCCGCACCAGGATCCAGCATTGCCGCAGAAACACGCCCTATGCATGATATGCCGTTGTATCTTCCTAACCTCTCTCCTATCAGTGAATAATCAAGCGGTTCTCGTTCATAAATAAGAGGGAAACCGTCCATCCCCAGCGCCTTACTGTATTCGTCATGCCCGCCGGCCATTCCTATCGGCAGGCATATCTCTGAATCTATATATCTTTCGTTATGTATGGGGCAGACGTTTTCATCCGGCATCTGACCCAACAATGTATGGTAGCCCTGTCTAATGCATTCCGGGCAGTATCTGAACGTCCTTCTGTACCCAAACTGTCCTGTCATATCCGGGAAAATTTCCGCAGCATTGGGCAGTATTTCCTTTATCACTCCATCGGCGAACCCACGGGATCTGGCCACCTCGCACTTAAGCCTTTCATCGAAGCGCATTCCCCCAATGCTGCTGAAGCCCCACAGCCTAGCGAGATCCGTTCCTCTTGTGGCATTTAAGTTTACGAAGTTGATGTAGGCACTCAATGGTGATTCATACGGCCTCACCCATGACTTGTCCCATGTATAACGCCTACTTTCGCCTATATTTCCCAGGTTTAACACTGTTTTTTGAAAGCTCGTATTCATCATCCGACTCCCCGTATCCAGAATCCCTTATGCATCTTTCTATCTCCCTTGCGCCAGGAAAGCATACCTTGTCCTCCCCAAATCTTCCGTGTCTCCTGAGTATCAGGATAAACGAGTCTATAAGGTATTTCATGGGAATATCCTCTGCCTTTATGCCGTATTCGGAACGTATGTGCATGAACGCTTCCCAGTACTCGCCTCCGATGCCATAGAACGTCCTGTCTCCCCTGTCAGGGAAATAATAATCGATTATCGGAACCGAGGAGTGTCCTCCGCATTCCACCGTAACGGTTGCCTTATCGAAATCGAGCATGCACAACATAAGCTCTTCAGGTTCCTTCATTCCGTAAAACTGAAACTCGTTGATCATGAACCTGCCTACTATCTGATCCTTTCCAAGCCTCTTAAAACCTGTCTTTATGTCCTTGAGCTCGCGGGTGCCGAACAGAAAGCATGTCAGCAGCACATCCTTCCTGCTAAGAATATTATATAGGTCCATGAGCCATGAGAAGTCTTTCTCGGTGAATTTCCATGCTTCGTCAAGCATTAACACTGCCCTTCTGAACGGCGTCTGGCATGCGGCCATCACCAGCTCGTTTAACACACGTTGTTTCAGCGCGAGCGCGGTCTGTGAGCGCGGAATTCCTTCGATGCCCATGGCCATCAGTAACGACGTATAGAAGTGCTTCTCGGTGACGGCATGGTCCGTGATTTCCCATATAATGACCGGGAACCCGGCGCCATATCGATTTCTGATGTCGCTTGCTACGCTCAGCATAGCCCGTGTCTTTCCTATTCTGGCCCTACCATATATGATCGCCCCGCAGGCCGATATAGACAGCCACATCATCATCTGCTCCTCAAGACTTCGTATGGCCTTCGTCCTGATGATGAAGTCCGCGGAGCTTATGGCGCGGAGTGTGAGTTCCGATGTGACCTCTGAGACTTCCACGGAGCCCGAGCTTCTCTGCTCAAAATCCGGAATAATGTGTTCCATGATTCCTCCTATAATTTATTACCCCATACCGCTTTGGCAAATTCATCAGTTGTCATTCCCTCAAATTCCGGCCTTGGTTTTATTGGGACTATATCCTCGGAATTTCCGGTACGCGCCCCGGACACGGTGGAGGTTCCACGTCCGGCTTCCCGGCGTACGATATCAGCCTTCGTAGCATCCCGACGGCCTGCGCGTCCTTTTTCATTAAGCTGGCGTTCATAAACGGATACCGCAGGGTCGAATGGGTTCCCCGTTTCCCTTCCTCGCTCCCTCGCGAGCCTGTTCGCACCTTTCCTGGTCTTTAAGGAATGTGATCTGGTTCCAAACTCACCCCTCGCCTTCAGAGTCCCTATATACCTTCCGTCCACGTCATACGCTTCCACCTCTGACACATCCCGGGGGTCCACTATCAGCGTCACAGGTCTTCCAATATACTCGTTTGTCGCGGACAACTCGGCGCCCCGGTATTCTGCGCATTCATAGTTTATATATGCCCTCTTCCCCTTCCCGCCGCGGACTATCCGCCTTACGGCTATGCGGTTGAGCTTTTCTACGACACCGACCTCCTCATCATTGGCTATAGTCGGGCGCATCCCACCGTCGAATATGCGCCTCCTCATGCACTCCAGAGGCGTAAGTCCCGCAATTCCAGAATGGGGCGTGTTGTTATACTCAGCGATCAACACGTCGAGAAGCTGCACGATCTCGTCGAAGGTTATCTCATATGCGACAGCCGCACTCCCGGGCATCCTCCGCTTCGGGTCGCGGATCCCGCTGCCTGTCGTGGCGGGCAGCCTGTGGAACCCCCTCTGTTCTATAGTGCCGAAGAAACGCTCAACTATGCCCCTTGCCTCAGGCGTCGCCACGGATCCAAAATTCACGGCACAGCCGAGATGGTCAACGATCTTCTCGACCGTGTTCTCCGCAAGGTGTGACTTGGCATTGTCTAGCATGACGGAGCCGTACAGCGCATACCGCAGCTCCGGGAACGCCGTCTGGTAATAGCCACCATTCTCTGGATAGCTCAGCCCGTCAATCGTTATGGCAGGGCGTTCCCTCGGAAGTATTGCGTCCTGCAGGGCCTCTATAACGTCGTACTGGCTGTAATTGAACTCCTGCGTGACAGAATATCCGAGCACACATCTGGTAGCGGTATCGATCACGGCTATAAGCCATGCCCTTGTCGCGGGAATCCTGTCAATCGTGCCATCATCATTGACTATCTCCACTGAGTACAAGAGGTCTATGATATGTCCGTCTATCTGAACGGTCGAAAATGGGTGCAACTCATTCATGGCGTGCCTTGCCCCGTATCCTGTGGACAGGACCTTTTGCATGTCATCCCTGTCAAGCCGCGTCGCTGCTTTGGCGATATGCTTTCTGTCAAGTTCCCTGATATATCTGCAGAGGCTCGCATAGCCCTGGTTCTTTGTATTGAACGGATACTCATAGTCGGAGACTCCAAGTTCCAGGCATTTACGCAGGAAGCGTGAATGCAGCGACTTTCGGTTCATGTTCTTTTCCAACGTATATTTTTTATTCCCATACCAGCATCCGGCGATATAGTCATCCAGTCCGGGATATTGTGAAAGCAGCCTGCTGAAAAGCCCGTCTGCCCGTCCTTCGTCCGGAGCTGTCCGATTGTTTTTTAACAGTGCCTGGTAGCCATAATAATCACCAGCGGCATCTCTCCGCAGGCATCGCTCTACCATTCGGCATATATTCGGGTGTGCAATGCCTGTAGCTTCTGTTATCTCAGACATAGTGCAGCCATCTATATACATATCTACAGCTGACTTGCGTTGTACGAATGATGCCCTCTTGTCTTCAGGAACTACTTCGGCGGGAAGATCTGCCCATGTCTCACGGATTTTCCGGAGCTCGTTAAGATTATGCTTCTTACATGCCATACAGCATCACCTCCGTGGCATTTCCTATCGCGGTGCTGCCAATATCGACAAACTTTATTACTCCCCTGTAGCACAGGTCAGCGAGGTAATCAAGGCCATTCTTCTCTGTAATCCTTCCGCTGCCGTAGAGCTGGCCTATAGTGACGCACCCCCTTTCCTTGAGGAAACGTATTACGGAGCCGTCATCAACGACGCTGCATGACGAAAACCTCCTTGCCTTTGCGCATAGGAAGCTTAAGTTCCTCACTGTATATTGTCCGATCTCTATCTCCTTATCCGTCCTTAGACTGTAGCCAAAATTGTTCTGCATGCACCAATACTTTTGCACTTCTACCTGTCTCCTGCTCCGCTCGCCCTGTTTTGTGTCGGAGTTAAGTTCCTCGCTGTACTTGACTTCCTGGAACTCTTCTCTCCCGTCCCTGTATACGACATAAACATCGAAGACTGTCTTATGCCTTTCCCCGTCAATTATGACGGATTGTTCGCACGGCTGCTCACAGTAGTGTACTACCTCAGGGTCCATCTCGAGACACAGAAGGTTCCAGTATTCCAGGTTTGAAAACGCCGTTACTCTCCTGCCAAGCTTCCTGCTCCTGAAAATCCAGTAGTTGTTTCCATAATGGGTTGCCCGCGGCATGGGCAAAGGTTCCGTATATAGATAGTCCATTTGTTTCTCCTTCATTCTTTTTTTAGAGACTCCCCATTCATTTTTACATATGCGGCTATGGGATGTCATTGAAGTATAAGTTCACAAACACAAACCGGATTCCGGTATGTTGACGGTTAACGTGTATAATGTTAGATTATAAGGTACTGGGATCGGGCATTTCCGGGCTTCCCGGGCACCCTGCCCCTGTGATTTGATATTACCACCTATCGAACATAAGTTCCATTGTCATATATCATAAATGTACGTGCATGTAATGCACGCGGATATCCAAATTATGAAAAAGCCTAAACAGCCTCAGGACAGCCTCCTGAAAGATATCGGGATGCGTATAAAAAGGAACCGCAAAGCCAAACACCTCACCCAGTCCGATGTCGGTGAAGCACTGGGATCTGACCGGGCAACCATCAGCCGATACGAGAACGGGAAAATAGATATCCCCGTGTCCGCACTTATGCGGATCGGGGAAATATGCGGGTTTGAACCCAGGACATTCCTGCGCTCCGAATCGGATGCGCTGAGCGGGCTTCAGGGGATGCTGGAGCGATATGCGAAGCTGGGCGATATGGTAAAAGAAAAGAGCATGGATTACCTGGCCCACCCCGATGCCCGGGAGGCACCGGAGCCGGAACCTGAAGCAGAGCAACCAGTTAAGCTTTCGGAGAAAAGCATGGGCATGATAGAAGCATATGGGATACTGGTGGAAAGTAAAACGGTTTCACCGGAAGCGTTGGATGAGATCGGCGAGGATATAATCAAATATATCGAAGGCGAACTGGGAAGCCCAAGGAACAGGCTCTACGAAAGGCTGCTTAAATATACTGAGGCTTTAAACATGGCGACGCTTGAAATAAATACGTCCAAAGGAAACATGGGCGAGCGATAAGCTCCAGGTTACGTTTTCTACACAAGAAAATAATTCATTTTTTATTCATTCCACATAAGCCTTGGGTCGTCGTAATATATGCCGGATATTGCCTAAACCGGCCTGACGTGGTATATTATGGGTAGATGTTAGTTAAGAGTTTAGTCGCATTGAATTAGTCATAGGATATATTCTCCCCTCCCTTGCATAATAGTATTAGGTTTATGCAAAGAAAGGAGGAAATAATCCAAATACAGTACAGAAGGCAGATGCCTTCCTGATTATCTTTACAATCAGAGAAGGCGCGCCCCGCTTTCTCTGTTGGCATACAGAAGCATGATAGCAGGATTCAAGAAAGCGAGGTAAAAAGGCATGAGCAAACCAAGAGGCACGCCGTTTGACGATGTGTTCAAGACGCTTGTAAGGGA
>JAIKXO010000245.1 GCA_024684065.1 Lachnospiraceae bacterium | reverse complement strand
AATCCTTATGTCCGGGCGGAAGACACACTGTGTCTTCCGTCTTATTTGTATATTTGAAGTCTGAAATATATCCACAGTTTTCAAGGTTCATTCGAGTCTTTTTTATTAGCTCGTTCTTTCATAGATCACTTTACACTACCGTGTCCCGTTTCTGTCATTACAACAACCGGTTTATTATTTTGCGGTATACTGTATTTTCAATCTACGACCTGCATCCTGAACTCCTTAGTTGATTGTGCTGGTAAACAATCTTCCGAGATAACGTTCCACTCATTTTTATAATTTCAGTCTCGCTCCAACATCACGATATATTCAGGTGTGCCTTCTTCTAATTGTCTTTTACCGTTAAGCTTAAAGCCATGCGCCTCGTAAAAATGAATGGCATCTTCGTTCTTCTCCAGGGTCCATACGGACTGAGCATCAGACATTTCTTTTGCAAATTCTACCAGCGTAGATCCGATGCCCTCTTTCCAAAAGAAGTAATCTACATATAATTCTACGATCTCTTTTCCTTCCAGATGAATCATTCCCTTCACTATGCCATCATCATATACCCAGACTTTATCGAGGAGTTCCGGATCCTTGAATTCATCGGCAACCTTAACTACCTGCAACTCGTTAAAAGAGTATTCATCGTTATGAAAGATTGATCGGTACTTTATTCTTTTTGTAAACACTAGAATCTCGGCAATCCTTGATAGATCTTTTGGTTTTGCTTTTCTTATCATGTTTCTGTATCCGCCTTATCAAATTGGTACGTTATGCTGCAATTTAACGTTCTTGAAAAAATTCAATTTCTTCGCCAAGTGGTCCGAAGCAGAATGCCATTCTTGCGGGAAATTCCGGTTCGGACTTAATCACAATATCATTTGGTTCGATGAATACGTCATATCCTGCATTTTTCACCCTATTAACCATCTCATCCACATTATCCGTTGCAAATGCTATATGACGTAATGCCCCTTTTGTCTTTATGCCGGTTCCATTATTGAAAATCTCCAGCATTCCATTTCCAAAGTCAATCATTATTCCTTCAGGCCATTCTCTTACTTTTTCAAAGCCTAATAGCTCAATATAGAATGCTTTTGCTCTATCATATTCTTCAAACGTACCGCACTTCAGAGATATATGATGTAATCCGATAATCATTATACCACGCCTTACTTTCTGATATACTTCCCGTCTGCCTCATATTCATCGCTGATAAATCGCTCCACTGTCATGTGGAGATCGTACTTATCCCGAAGTTCAGCCAGTTGTTTCATCATAAGAGATGCATGATGCGCATCTATAGCTGCCTGATCAGTCCATGAATCTATAAGCAGAACAGTTTCAGGATCGTCCATTGGCATAAAATACTGATACCGAATATTACCTTCCTCAGCTCGGATAGCATCAGCAATACCTGATGATTCCATTTCATCAGCGAACGCACGTGCGTTTCCGTTTATCCCCTTATAGTACAGATTTACTGTTATCATATAGTCTCCTTAGTCAATTAACCTACTGGAAGATAATCTTTACTCCGCTGTAAACCATTGATCCATTCCGGCGCCTGCTTCATCATTCGGACGTTCCCTGAATCCAAACCTTTTGTAGAACGATTCTTTGCCCTTGGCAGAGTTCAGATTCATCTTCACCTTGTAGCCGGGCTTCATATCGCTCTTCAGTCTTTGAATGCAGGCTTCTACAAGCCTGCTTCCTATGCCCTGCCCCTGATATGCGGCATCGACGATGACATCCGACAGAAAGGCAATGTAGCCCCCGTCCCAGAGAAGCCTTGCAACGCCAATGGTCTTGCCATCATCCCTGACGCACAGAACCATATAGGCATTATCAATACAGGCCTGCGCTTCTTCGAGCGGGAATTCTGCCCATCCAGCTTTTCTGCGCAGGTCCATATACTCTTCAGGTGTAATATAATCCACATATCTAATCATTTATATCGCCTTTATCATTACCATTTCCATCGGCTGCTCGTATCCCGGGACATCGACTACGAAACCGCCACAATCCTTATAGCCGAGCCTGCGGTAGAAATGCTGCGCGTCTTCATCTACCTGTGTCGATGTCATCAGCATCCCATAGCCTTTGGCTTTCATTTCCTGCTCCCAGTGCTCCATCATCAGCCTCCCGTATCCACGGCCACGGTATCCGGCATCAATATACAACATCGTGCAGAACGGCGTGTTATCCCAGAAAAGATTGTACCGGAGCACTCCGACCACCTTTTCGTCTGCAATACAGACATACCCCCGCCTGCATCTTACCTTCTCTTCAAACGCCGGCTCCGGCAGATGTCTGTCGAGGGCATGCCATGCCTCTTTATCCCGGTTTTCAGCATATCTTATGCGGCATTCGTCATCCATTTAAAATCCCCGCTATCGTTTTCCCGTAATCATCGTTTATAAGGATGACCTGCTCCCCAGCACGCCGGAATCCTTCAATAACTTTCCGGTTATCTTCTTTTATCCAGCCGGCGGTACAGCCGGAATCATCCAGCCTGTTCTCAATATCAGACCCATGGCTCCGTATGTCATCAAAATGCGCATCAATATACCCGTCCGTCATCGCGAGGCATATGAACCTGATCTCCGGCAGATAGCCAGCGTCAAAATCCTTTCTCCAGTCATAAGGAATATAACAGCCCTCCACGATAAGGTTCTGCCGGTTCTCTATGGCTGTCTTGATCATTTCTCGGACGATCGGCCAGAGATATCCGACAAGCCCGTCGTCATCCTCCGGCGTCAATTCCGTATTGCCGCTTCTGACCAGCCCCATTTTCAGATGGTCAATCGACATATATGGGAATTTATGCTTTTCAAGCATCCTCTGGGCAAGGACCGTCTTGCCGGTATGGGATGCCCCTGTGATAATAATGACCATAGCCCACGCACCATAATGTATTACCGGGTGTCTTTTTTCCCTCCGCAGCTCTCCAGACATGATGCAAGCTCTTCATCCGTGAGCCTTAAATACTGTGTTACCGTTATCCCATCGTCAACTACAAGCCGTCCGCCTATATAAGTATAGGGGAATCCATCGGCCATTTCCGTATCATCGCTCAGATAGAAATTCCGTTTATCAAAAACATATTCTGTTATATCTCCATCCAGGTCAAAAAGAGCTGTGCCATCATCGTTCACGACAAGATAGCCCCGGTACATTATATCGAGCATTTCTTTCATCTCTTCATATGTCTCGCCGTCTTTAGCAATTGAGATCCGTTTATAGCATCCGGCCACTTCTTTATCTTGTCCAATATGCCGGCCCTGGCCGCCCGTATCAAGGTGGTTTTCACCTGCATTGCCCATATTATTGCATGCGGATAATAAGCACATGAAGGCAATTGTCATTGCCGCCAGTATAGCTTTCTTGCAGGTTTTTAATCTCTCCCTATAGTTTTTGTTTTTCATGCTATTCTTGAATGAATTGTATTTTCCTGGGAAGCCGATGTATAATGCATTGCCCCCGATCCATACATCAGACCCGATAGCAACGGGCTTGGCATACTCAACCTCCGTATTTCTTATCCCTGCATCTATCGGATGTCCGGCTTAGTTTAACCAAAACTATCAGACATAAAATCCTTCCTTGAAGCAAATCTACTTTTAAGGATAAGGATTTATCCTGATTTACCGTCATAAACTTTATTCTCTGCCGTAATACCGGATGACTAAACCGGTATCTTTCCTATCGTAATCGCCACCGGTTCACTCGCGTAGTCCGTTTCGTATGTATCGTTCACATCCTCCGCCAGGATATAGGCATAATAATCCACTCCACATACTTTATCCGCGTAGGCCGCCGGAAGGTTGAAGGTTCCCGTACCCTCTTTGGAAAAACTGTTTACTTTTAGCTTTTGATAGTTGAATTTTGTAGAATCGAATACATTTTCTCCGGGAATATATGCGTGATCCAGAAGAAGCACGGAAACCTGTGTGGCATTATCGCTATTGTCGCCTTTTGAAGTTTTACCGATTGTATATGGCACCGTGACGGTATTGCCGCTCCGGGTTACGTTTTCCCCCTCCGTGACCTGAATGCCCAGTTCTTCATCCTTTAATGTGAGCTTATATTCTCCTGAGCCGGATGTGATCAAGGATGAAAAGATGACTGATGACAGATTGACATTAAAAGCGGGACTCACGCCGATGGAGGGACTGCGAACGTCGGAGTCGTCGTGCACTATGCCCCGGTCGTCCACGGACCCGGCCCAGCCTCCGACGTAGTCTTCCGCGTAGTCACCGGGGTGGTCACCAATGTGGGAATTGGGCGACCGCAACCACCACCCCGATTCAGAACCTGACTTTTTTCGATTATCCACATTATGCTGATTCCAATCTACACCAAAACCGCAATCAGATGAATAACCATAATCCGTATTCAACACATCCTCAAAATCCAGGAGAAATATCTTGTCATGATTCAACCGGGTGTATTTCGGGAAATATTTGTTTAACGGGCTTCCAACTTTTATACGATGCGTCCCTACCGTGCTGTCCGCGATCGCCGCCCTTTCCGGATCAGTAAAACTACATGTCAGAAAGCCGTCATAACCTTCGTTCAAGCCTTTTTTTACATCACTATATGCCCATTCATTTGAGAATAAAGCATTTTCATGCGAGTTTACATAATCGTAAAATTCTGCCGTATATAGCACATTGTCACAGTCAAGGAGCATCGCATCCCCGCCATATTTTGTCGAATGCGGATCAAGCACGCGATAACGCATCGGGCTACCTTTATAATTCCCATACCACACATAGTTCCCCGCCCATGCAGTATCTTTATCTGCCGGTTTCGTGGGCTTTCCTATCGTCCCCGTCCCAAGCCCTGTGATTTCCCTCTTATTCGATTCGGCAGCCACGCACGTTCCCCGAAGCAGGCTTTGAAACTCCTTATTCTTCCCGTTTCGTTTCATGTTGTCTGTCCTCATGTCCTTGTAGCCTGAGGTCACGGGATTATCCCCGAACATGTTTTTCCTGAATAATCCGTTAACTTCCGGTTTAATCTGCAAAAGCAGATTTTAGAAAACATCCCAATGTATTCTATCCTTGATATCAATATCTTTCTGCTTAGGAATTGATGCATTTTCTTTCGGTCTTCCCATCCCAATAAAACACGGCATATAGTATTCCTCTGGATAACCGAGTACTTCCCTTGCGTATTCGCTCTCATTTCCAAGCGAAATACGAAGATTACATCCATATCCTTCAGCCGTTGCTGCGAGAAATATATTTTCAATGCTGCACCATATTGATGCAAAACCGTTAAGATGAGAGATGTTCTCAGGATGTAATATATCCGTCTTTTGCTTCAAAAGTGGCAAAATGATTGCAGATGCATCAAAAAGCATTCGATACTGTTTGGGTACAGCATTACGATAACATTCCTGTTGCAGACTGTCATTCAGATTCCAATCTTTGATTAACTGATTCATATCCTCGTCTGATATTCCCTTAGGAACTATGTCAAGTAGTCGTGCAACAGTCTCACGATCTTTAACAATAATGAAATGCCAATCACGCATATGATCATTGGTAGGGGCTTTCATCGCAGCAGAAATGACTCTTTCGATAACCTCCTTCGGTATATCCTCGGACTCAAAGTCCCGAATAGTTCTTCTTTTCTCTATAACTTCATAAAACTCCATACAGTCTCTCCTCCATGAACATATAAACTGGAAGATAATCTTTACTCCGCTGTAAACCATTGATCCATTCCGGCGCCTGCGTCATCATTCGGGCGTTCCCTGAATCCAAACCTTTTGTAGAACGATTCTTTGCCCTTGGCAGAGTTCAGATTCATCTTCACCTTGTAGCCGGGCTTCATATCGCTCTTAAGCCTTTGAATGCAGGCTTCCACAAGCCTGCTTCCTATGCCCTGCCCCTGATATGCGGCATCGACAATGACATCCGACAGGAAGGCAATGTAGCCCCCGTCCCAGAGAAGCCTTGCAACGCCAATGGCCTTGCCATCATCCCTGACGCACTGAACCATATAGGCATTATCAATACAGGCCTGCGCTTCTTCGAGCGGGAATTCTGCCCATCCAACTTTTTTTCGCAGGTCCATATACTCTTCAGGTGTAATATAATCCACATATCTAATCATCTATATCGCCTTTATCATTATCATTTCCATCGGCTGCTCGTATCCAAGGACATCGACTACGAAACCGCCGCAATCCTTATAGCCGAGCCTGCGGTAGAAATGCTGCGCGTCGTCATCTACCATGTCTTCCGTGCCCGTCGCTGTCAAATCCCCTTATATCTAAACACAAGCGTCGTCATGTCATCAAACTGCGGCGCGTCCTTCACGAAGCCTGCGACGGATGCGCGGACTGTAGCGTCTATCTCCTCTACGGAAGAGGCGGTGTCTTTATTAAGGGCTTCGAGCATCCTTTCTTCCCCGAACATGCTCTCATTTGCATCCGTGGCTTCGGTAATGCCGTCGGTGTACTGGAACAGGATGTCCCCCGGCGCAAGCTCAAAGCTGCCTGCGGAATATTTCACACCTCCGACCGCCGCGGCAAAGGGGCCGTGTATGCCCTTGCAGACCTTGAAGCCTTCCTGCTCGCTGCAGATGGCAGGATACTCGTGTCCCGCATTCACATAGTCCACATGTCCGGTCGCGACATCCACCACGCCCAGCCATATGGTGACGAACATCATCTCGTCATTATCCTTGGAAAGCTCTGTATTTACTTCTTCCATGGCGCGCGCCACATCGGTCTTATGCCGCATCACGCTGTAGCGCAGCCTGGTCTTAGCCATGACCATGAACATCGCGGCAGGTATCCCCTTCCCCGATACATCGGCCATGACAAGCGCCAGGTGGTCTTTGTCAACAAAGAAATAATCGTAAAAATCCCCGCCGACATTTTTTGCCGGAACCATAGATGCGAACAGCTCGAACTCCTCCCTGTCCGGAAAGGGCGGAAAACTGCGGGGCAGGAATGACGTCTGGATCTTAGCCGCCTGGTCAAGCTCGAGGTTGATCCTCTCTTCCGCAGCCTTTGTCTTCGCCGACAGCTTGATTTTGACCTGGATAAGGCTGATACCGAGTACAAGCTGGAATATGATGAACATGAAGGTATTGATTGAAGAAATGCCAACTTCGCCCCGCACCACGAGAATGTAGATAAGCGAGGCATCTGCAGCTCCTGCGATCAGCAAATACTCAAGCGGAAGCATGAAAATGCTCAGCACAACAGCAAGCGAGATTGTCGTAAATAAAACCTGGGAAAAAGAGCCGTTTATGGTGCTATCGGAATATGATAATGTCAGAGCATATGCAAATGAAAAAATAGCATACAGAGGATTGGCAATCCTTAGCATCCAGCATCTGTTTTCAATATCCTTTTTAACGAGCAGGTTTATCACCATATAAAGAATGGATACAATCAAGAATGAAATATAAAAGCAGCGGTATCTCCAAAGAACCGCGCCATACAGATCTGCATTGATAATGCTGAATACCAGCATAAATACTTTTGTGATGCCGTTAACAACAGGATTGATAAAAGAAATGCCTATAGACGAGCTATAGGTCATCATATGTATCTCTTCCTTCCTGCGTGTTTTTTCCGGATCCGATTCCCGCTTGAAATAATTTCCAAACATAGCTGTCAGGTCCCTTCCTTGGTTTTTTAACATAAGCTATAGCAGCTATTCCACACAGCGTGATGCAGATCAGCGTATTATTTCTAATTAAGCAAATGTTTTACCTATCTTCTTTCCTGATATGCTGGATCAGGCTGATGCCGAATCCGGACGGCGACATCATCATCGTAGCGCGTGATGATCCGTTCTCCGCAATCTTATCACCCAAAGTATTCACGAATCCACGAGCCTTCAAAAACTCATAAGCTTCATCAAAATTATCTACATTCATCCTGATGCTGGTATAAGCAGTAAGTTCACTGTCGCTTTCTGTTGTATGCTTTCTCTCAAATCCAAGCGCCTCGAACAAAGCAATGGTATCATCAGCCTTCGGGGTAACTATAAGTGGATTAAAAGATGTTATTTTCATAATGTGTATCCTTTCTATGTTTTTTTACTGTCTTTTCTTCCCATTGGTCAGTAGCAATGGACATCTGCAAATTCATGTAATAAAGTATATTTCACGGAGGCCTATATGTCAATTATCCTGTAATTTTATTTGCCTTATTCCGACTTTTCCTTATTTTATGCATATCCCCGCGCTTTCCCTTGTCTTTGTGACAGCTGTTTTCCCTTGTTTTTGCCCTTATGAGAAAATAACAAGGGAAATCAGCTCTTTTTCCTGTCAAGAAGTCTTACGGAAGACTTCTTCGATTCTCTTGTGGCGTGTGCGTAGATATTCATCGTGGTACTTACTGCCGAATG
>JAIKXO010000237.1 GCA_024684065.1 Lachnospiraceae bacterium | reverse complement strand
CGGAAACCTTGCCTCAAAAACAGCTCCGCCGTTGTTATGGACTGTAAGGCTCCCGTGGCATGACTCCGTAACGGATCTGGCGATGGCAAGACCGATACCGTGTTGGCCATCCTTCCCTTTATAGAAGCGTTCAAAAACATGGGGGAGATCTTCGTCCGAAACACCCGGGCCGTCGTCAGCTATTAAGACCACAACGGCATCATCATGAAAATGGCAGGAAAGAATGACCGCACTGTCGGCATAGCGGATTGCATTGGAGAGCAGATTCCCGAACAACCGCTCTGCATCATGACGTGGGATCATTAGCATCACAGGGTCTTCGTCAAAATCGAAGCTGAATGTGATGCCTTTATTGTCTGCAGCGGTTCTCTGCTCCGAAACACAGAGTGACAGCACCTCCCGAAGATCCAACGGCTCCTTGACGCCATCCTGTGTGGCTTTCCCCATGCGTGAAAGAAACAGTATGTCCTCTACCATGTCGCTGAGCTTGTCCGATTCCGACAGGATGACTTTTGCGGCATTCTGCGGCTCCATTACGCCATAGACAATGCCCTCGGCATTCCCGCGTATGGAAGTCAGAGGAGTGCGCAGCTCATGGGACATGTTCTGGAAAAACGTCTCCTGTGTCTGTTTCGCTTCCCGTAGCTGAGACGCCATGTCATTCATAGAGTGGACGAGATCATCGAACTCTATATCGGCAAAGTTCATCTCCCGCGCATCGAGATTTCCGTTTCCGATCTCTTTTGCAAAATCAGACAGGTCCCGGACAGGACCGGATAACAGGCGGGAAAAGCGCAGGCTCAAAAGGACTGACAAAAGAACTGCCGCAAGTATCACTATAAACAGCATGAGATTGATCTGCCTTGAAAATGCCATAAGAGAGGTTATATCTACATAAGTCAGCAGATACCTTCCATTCTGATTTGGAGCTGTTATGATGTTTACGGCATAGGTGCCGCTGTCAACGGATACGACCTCATTCTGTATACCGGACTTTATATCCCGGGAAGCGAAATGTTCTGCCAGCTCCGTTCCTGTTTTTTTGTCTCCGTGAATAACATTTAACAGTTTTCCTTCGCCGTCGAGCTCAATGGCGTTACCCCGCGTCCCGGTGATACGATCCGGCTGTTCATCAAAAGTTCTGTTATCCCTGGGGCCGCGTCCTGCATCCTTCAGATCCTCCGAGGCGTTCTTCGAAATCCTATCTAGCTGATCTGAAAGGCGGGAGCGGATAAAGCCCTGGATGGAAAGATTGAACACAAGCGCAACGACGAGGAGCATGGAGCAGGTCAGCCCCATGAGCGTGGCCATGATGCGTGTCTTTATATGCCATTTCCTTTTCATGAACATTCCTCCAGCCGGAACCCGTAGCCCCAAACTGCTTCTATTTTAACATTGCAGCCATCAAGCTTCTGCCTGAGCCGCCTTACCGTATCATCGGTGGCCCGGGTTTCAACGATCGTATCAAAGCCCCACACTGCTTTAAGCAGCTCCTCCCGGGAGACTGCCTGGCCTGCATGCAGCATCAGATATTTGAGCACCTCGTATTCCGTAGGCGTCAAAGCAAGAACAGAATCACCGTTTTGAATCCTGCGCCTGTTATCGTCAAGCATCAGATTACCTACTGCCAATGCCTGGGATTCCGGAGCGCTTTGTTTTTGATGCTCAAAATCAATACGGCGGAAAATGGCCCGTACCCTCATTAACAGTGCCATTGCAGAAAACGGCTTGGTGATATAGTCGTCGCTCCCAAGACCGAGTCCCATTGCATAGTCGTTTTCCGAGTCCCGGGCGGTAAGCATGATGATTGGCACCGTGCTCCGGCCACGAAGCTTTGTACAGATTGCAAAGCCGTCGCTTCCCGGCATCATGACATCTAAGATCACCAGATCGCAGGGCTCCTGCAAAAAGCGCTCAAACAGAAGATCTCCGGTAGGAAAGTCCTCTGTCCGGTATCCATCGCTTTCGAGAAAGGTCTTTATGACCTGGCGTATGTTATCATCATCATCGGCAATATAAATCCTTTTTTCCTGAGCCATAGCTATACTTCCTTTTCAGCGTTTCCTTAGTCTATTCTAACAATGCCTTCCGGGAAAAGCAATAATATCTCACGCATGAAACTGACGCAGATCATACGAAGGATTTCGTGAGCTTTTCGTATTTTTCGCAATAGTTTTTCGGAGATTTCCGATGGAAGGATGCGCTATACTCCTGCCATAGGGTGCCGAAAGGAAGTGATGGCTATGTGTGAGTACAGAAATGTGTTTAAAAGGAAAGAGATCAAGTACCTGCTGAACGCGGCACAGTACGAAGAGATAATGGCATTTATGGGAACGATGGCCGAAAAGGATGAGTATGGGCTTTCCCGGATAAACAATATCTATTACGATACCTTGGATTACCGCCTTGTACGCTGTTCTCTGGAAAAACCGTTTTATAAGGAAAAGCTGAGGCTGCGTACATACGGAGATACAAAGGATGATACCAATGCTTTTATCGAGATAAAGAAAAAATATGACGGGATCGTATATAAAAGGCGAATCTCGGGCAGATACAGCGAACTGTACGGCTATCTGCTCAAAGAAGCCGGAGATATAGGATCCTCACAGATCGCAAGAGAGATCAGAGCGTTTATCAACCGGTATGGGGAGCTGGCACCGGCGATGAGCATCTGCTATGACAGGATTGCACTTGCCGGGATCCAGGATAAGGATTTCCGGGTGACTTTTGACAGCAACATACAATGGAATGCAGAATGTAGGGATCTGAGGCAGATCAGTCCGGGCAGGCAGCTTCTGAGTCCCGGCCTGTATCTGATGGAGATCAAGGTTCCCGGTGCCATGCCGATCGGACTGTCGGGAAAGCTCAGCGAGCTGAAGATATTTCCGACATCTTTTTCAAAATACGGAGCAGGATATGCGGAAATGGTAAACCGAATTACAAGTGAGGCGCCCGCAGCAGTGTGGGAAATCAGGTCCGGGAGGATCAGTACAGGAATGAAAGGAGTGGCGGCTTATGCTTAACAGTTTTTTTTCATCAATCATAACAAACGGGACTTTTACCGGAATCGAATTTGTGGCGGCAACAATAACTGCTTTTATTTGCGGACTGATCATAGCGGGTACCTATATGGTCAAAAACCGCTGTTCAAAAAGCTTTGCCATTACGTTGGCGTTGCTTCCGGCTATTGTGGAGTTAGTGATCATCCTTGTCAATGGAAATATAGGAGCAGGCGTAGCTGTGGCCGGCGCTTTCAGCCTGGTACGCTTCCGGTCTGCACCGGGGCGTGGACAGGAGATCACGGGAATATTCTTAGCAATGGCAGTCGGGCTTGCGACAGGAATGGGGTATATAGGAATTGCCGTGATTTTCACGGTCGTTGTTTCCGGACTCAATATGCTGTTAAATACCCAGAAATTTGGAGCAGGGAATGATGGAATGCGTATGCTGAGGATTACGGTACCTGAAAATCTGGATTATGAGGGACGTTTCGAAGGTGCTTTCAATAAGTATTTGAAAGAGTATACTTATGATGAAGTAAGGACCACGAATATGGGAAGCTTATACAGGCTTTCGCTCAGTGTGATCCTGAAGAATAATACATCGTCAAAGGAATTTCTGGACGAACTGCGCACTCTTAACGGAAATCTGGACATCAGCTTGGGAAGGATGGTCGAAGCAACAGACACCTTATAGTTAAAAATGCCGTTTATCAGGATAAACATCAGGAAAAAGGAGGAAACGGACATGAAGAAAAGAATGATCATGATGATCGCAGCAGTAACCATGGCTATGGCAGGCTGCGGACAGAAGGATAGCGCTATACTTAAAAACGAAACAGAAGCTGCGATAATTGAGGCACAGACAGCCGGTGCCGGAGTACAGGAAAAGTCCGTTGATATGATATCATTAAGTAAAGCCGGAAGCAATAATGATGAGGGCGGAACCGAAAGTTTAGACATAATCGATGCGGGAGAGCTGTTTACGGACAGGGATATGCTGAATTCCCCGGATATTTCAGGGGCAAAAGAAATGACGGTGATGGATGGAAACGATATCGTGATTACTGAAGAGGGCATATATGTATTGAGCGGAGATGCGGAGAATGCAACGGTTTACGTGGAAGCGGGGAGCGAAGACAAGGTTCAGCTTGTATTGAACGGCTTGAATATAAACAATGCTGACAGCCCCTGTATTTATGTGAAGAGCGTTGATAAGGTATTTATTACTGCCATGTCACAGGATAATTCACTGAGCGTAAGCGGAGATTTCACTGCCGATGGGGATACCAATACTGATGCGGTAATCTTTTCTAAGGATGATCTTGTAATGAACGGAACAGGCCACCTTGTTATAGCTTCAACGGATAATGGAGTAGCAAGCAAGGGCAGCATTAAGATCACCGGTGGGGATTTACAGATAGAATGTGGTGGGAGTGCCGTCGAAGCGCATGAATCTATCCTTATCGCACAGGGAAACTTAAATATTCTGCGGAGCAACGACGGTCTGCATGCCGAAGACAATGATGACGATGCAACGGGATTCATATATGTAAAAGGCGGGAACATCAATATTACGGCGTCAGACGATGCGATCCATGCCACTACAACCGTAACGATCGATAATGGCAGCCTTGTTCTCAGCGGGAGTGAAGGGATCGAGGGAACCGTGATACAGATCAATGGCGGCACCATCGATATAAACGCTACGGATGACGGCATCAATGCGGCACACAAATCAACGGCACTCTCTCCGTTATTTGAATTAAACGGTGGAACAGTTACTGTCGCGATGGGAGCGGGAGACACAGATGGCGTGGACTCCAACGGGGACATAAGAATCAATGGGGGAACAATAAGCATCACAGGGCAATCCACTTTTGATTATGACGGAAATGCGGAATATAATGGCGGAACGATCATTGAGAATGGGCAGGATACCAATGTCATAAGCAATCAGATGATGGGCGGCCACGGCGGAATGGGAGGTATGGGTCCTCAGGGACAATTCCGGAGAGGCAAACAATTGTGATCCGGGGACTCAGATGAGCTGCCTCCCGGGGATGTCCGGCAAGGACAGAGGGATGCTGGAGAATGGCAGCCAAAGGATATGTAAATGGTTTAGGAATGATAAGGAGGGTAAATATGAAAACGGTATCTTTACTGAAAACTACTGTTGCAGCATCAGTCATAGCATGTATCATGCTTGCCGGATGTTCTGATGACAAAGAAGGAGACAAGGCGGCCGGAGGCCAGGTCAATGAGATTTCACAAGCGGAGATTTCCAAAGGAGAGAATGCAGGCGGCTATGCTGCAGAAGCAGTTACGGCAGAAGAACAGACATCCGGGACTTATTCCAATAACGAAGACGGAGGACATGCTATAACGGTTGACGGAGAGACTGCAGAATATAGAGACGCTGCTGTAACAAAGACTGGAGACTCCGAGGGCGACGAGGCTGATTTTTACGGAGAGAATTCGGCAGTCTTTGCGACGAACGGAGGCAGGCTGTCATTGCTCAACATGAATATCAATACCGATGGGACGCATGCCAATGCAGTATTCTCCTATGGAGAAGGAACAGTGGTGGATATTTCCAATTCGACGATAGAAACCTCCGGCAACTGCTCAGGCGGCATCATGACCACCGGCGGCGGCACGATGAATGCCTCAAACCTGACTATCCACACATCAGGCAGGTCTTCGGCGGCGATCAGATCTGACAGGGGCGGCGGAACTGTCACGGTAAACGGTGGAAACTATACCACGGACGGTGTGGGCTCGCCTGCAATCTATTCCACCGCCGATATCACAGTGAATGACGCGGCTCTTACGACTACTGCTTCCGAAGGCGTGGTAGTGGAGGGAAAGAATTCGGTCACGCTGAACAATGTGGTCATGAATGCTGACAACAACCAGCATAACAGCGACAAATCCGAGTATTACCATGCAGTAATGATATACCAGTCGATGTCGGGGGATGCAGATTCCGGATTGTCTAAGTTTTCAGCTACAGGCGGAAATATAAATAACGTCAACGGAGATGTCTTCTTTGTAAACAATACAGCGACCGACATATCTCTGTCCGGAGTTAATATCACAAATAACGGAGGAGGCGCGTTCCTTCGCGCGGCAGCCGCAGGGTGGGGCAATGAAGGTTCAAACGGTGGTAAGGTCAACCTCACCGCCACAGGGCAAAAAATAGACGGGGATATGATCGTTGATGAGATATCAGTACTGAACCTGTATCTTAAGGAAGGCAGTACTTTCACCGGAGCCGTTAATCCTGAAGGCCCGGCAGGAGATGTATACGTGGAGCTTTCTGGTGGGTCAAAATGGATCCTCACAGCGGACTCATTCATCAGCTCCCTTACCTGTGAGGCAGACTCCATAGATTTGAACGGGCACACGTTAACCATTGACGGAAAAGCATATACGGAAGGGTCTGCTTCGAATGGAGAAGCCATAGAGATCAAGGTGAGCGAAGGCGGCGGAAACAGAGAAGGCATGCCTGAGCCTCCTGATGGGGATATGCAGCCACCGCAGAGAGGGGACATGATGGCTCCAGGGAAGGGAGAAATGCCGACGCCTCCGGATGGACAGCCCCCTGAAAAGCCGGATGGTGAGCCGCCGCAAAATCCAGACGGTGTGGGAGGTCCGGGAGGCGGAAACCCACCGGATAAACCGAATTAAATCC